>JAQBNQ010000573.1 GCA_028288545.1 Bacteroidota bacterium | reverse complement strand
GAATGCGTAATGAGTACTTCGCTTGACCCCGCTACGCCCGGCTGCGATCTTCAACAGGCCTGCGATACGGGTATTGAATCAGCTATTTACGTGGCCAATAAAATAGCCTTGGGGCAAATTGAGGTGGGCATTGCCGGCGGGGTAGATTCCAGCAGCAATGTGCCTTTAGTGTTAAGTGAAAACCTGAGGAAGATATTACTAGCTGCAAAGTGGAGCAAAACAACCGGGGCAAGGCTTAAGCAGTTGCTGAAAATAAGATTCAAAGACCTGGCACCAGAAGCGCCCATGAATATAGAATCCCGCACTGGTTTAAGCATGGGTGGCCATACAGAAATTACTGCTAAGTTTTATGGCATATCGCGCGAAGAGCAGGACATGTTTGCCTTAGAAAGCCATCAAAAAATGGCGAAGGCTTACGAGCGCGGTTTTTATAAGGATATGATAACTCCATTTATGGGACTTGAGCTCGATAACAATTTAAGAACGGATACAAGCCTTGAGAAACTGGCAAAACTGAAACCTGCATTTGATAAAGAGCATGGAACGCTAACGGCCGGGAATTCTTCTCCGCTAACAGACGGCGCCTCCTGCGTGTTATTAGCCAGTGAGGAGTGGGCCGCCAAAAATAATCTCCCGGTTTTGGCTTACATCACTTTTGCAGAGGTGGCTGCTATTGAATATGTAAAGGACCAGCACAATCTTTTATTGGCCCCAATTTATGCATCTAACCGGATGCTTAAAAAGGCCGGCATGAGCATTGAGGATTTTGACTTTTATGAAGTGCATGAAGCTTTTACGGCGCAGGTTTTGGCTACATTAAAAATTTGGGAAAGCCCCGAACTTTCGAAATTGTTTGGTATTGATAAACCTGCCGGCAAACTGGATAGGCAAAAATTAAATGTAACAGGTAGTAGTATACCAGCGGGGCATCCATTTGCGGCCACCGGTGGAAGGATTATTGCTACCATGGCCAAACTGCTGAATGAAAGAGGCTCGGGCAAAGGGTTTATTTCTATATGCGCAGCGGGTGGACAAGGAGTAACAGCTATTATGGAAAAGTAGAAGAATACTTATTGCTTACCTAAATTGAACTTATGACCCGGTACCTGATTTTGTATGCCATTACACTCGTTTTCTTTTTTGCTATTGATCTTACCTGGTTGGGCGTAATAGCCAAAAACCTGTATAAGGCAAAGCTGGGTTTTATAATGAGTGATAAAGTGAATTGGGCGGCGGCTATTATTTTTTACCTGATATACATTGGGGGCATCCTGTATTTTGCGGTGGTACCTTCGGTAGAAGCCGGAGACCTGTTTATGGCATTAATAAAAGGGGGAGCGCTTGGTTTTCTCTGTTATGCCACTTACGACCTCACCAATATGGCTACAATAACCAACTGGCCTTTGAGCATTGTTATTATTGACATTATTTGGGGTACGGTACTTACAGCCTCCTGTGCGGCCGGAACATTTTTAGTTGCGGGAAAGGTTCTGTAATCTTAACAGCAGTCATCGTTTTAAATAATAGCGCTGATGAAAAATTTTAAAGACAAGAAAATAGTTATCACCGGCGGGGGGTCTGGCATGGGCAGGCATCTTGCTTATCAACTGGCGGATTTAGGAGCGGAAATTTTTATTACAGACATTAACGAAGAAACAGTTAATGAAACAGCTAAAGACATAATTGCGAAAGGAGGGAAGTGCAAACCTTATGTAGTTGACTCTGGCAGCGAAAAGGATATTTATGCTTTTGCCGGAAAAATTCTGCTGGAAGAAAAATGGATCGACGTGTTGTTCAATAACGCGGGAATGGCCTTGGGTGAAATTACACTGGTAGAGGTAAAGGAAGAACACCTGAAGAAAATTATGGACGTAAACCTGTGGGGCGTTATTCATTTTACCCGCGCATTTCTTCCAACCATGCTTACACGGCCCGAGGCACATTTAGTAAACACCATCAGCGTTTTTGGTATTATCGGCGTAAAAACGCAGGTACCTTATTGCACTACTAAATTTGCGGTGCGTGGTTTTACTGAAGCGCTGAGAATGGAATTGGTGGGAACAAATGTAACAGTGTCCTGCGTTCACCCGGGTGGGATTAAAACCAATATTGCCCGCAACGGGATACACTATAAGAACTCACAAAAGAGTATTGATAAGCTTGATAAGGTGGCTATTACCAGCGCCGAAGACGCCGCCACAATTATCATTAATGGCATGAAAAAAAATAAGCAGAAAATATTAATAGGGCGCGATGCCTGGTTAGTAGATCGCTTAGCCCGGCGTTTTCCGGTAGCCTATACTTCCATTTTTTTATGGATTGAGAAAAAATTTATGAAAGAATAATTGGTTTTAGGATGAACAGGAACCGATACTATTTCAATGTATTAATTGTCTTTGCTCTTGCCCTCAACTCGTGCAGTAATCCTTCATCCGCGCCTCCACAACAAAACCCACTTGTGTTTCGTTTCGAAATTGACTCAGCTGGAAATATTAAGAACGAGGACGTAAAACAAAAGCTGGCAGATTTTGCAAAAGACCTCAGCCATAAAGCCGACAGGGTAATGCTCAGCGCCTACAGTGAGCAAACAGCCAGCAAAGCCAAAAACGAACAAGTAGCCTTCGACATGGCAGATGCTGCTAAAAAATACATGAGCAAATATGACGAGCGGGCATATTTCAACATTGGTGTTGAGATAAGGGGTTATGAAAATCCTGTTAACCCAACTAATCCCGCCGATATTCAAAACAGGCGGATTGAGTTTAGTTATATGAAATGATTAACTTCTTTTTGGACGTGAAAGTGTAATGGTAAACTGCTCGCCATCTTTATCGTCAACAAATTTGGTTTCCGGATGATTTTTTAAAATGCGGGCTATTCCTGAGCCAATACCGGAGTATGGAAGGATTTTAGTAGCAAATGATACTATGGTTGGATTACGTATAACCGAATTACCATTGATAATATTTTCGACAGTTAAATGATTGGGTAAGGCCCCCGGGCTTATTATTTCAACCCTGTCTTCAAATATTAAAAGCCGAATAACTGCATTCTTTGAATAGTCGCGATGCAAAAGTGCATTAACAACAGCTTCTTCCAATGCCCGTTCATCAATCTCTAATGCTCCTGTTTGATTAAAGGAACCTTCTTTCTGAATATTGGAAAGATTGTTTTTCAAAAAATTCATAGAAGCACGGTATTGCTCTTCCAAAGCACCGGCGCAATCGTTCTTATCTTTAAACTTATCATCGCTTATTTGTGTGCCATAATAGCTAACTGCCCTGACAATACAGAAGGGTTTAAACTTTTGCGGATTGTCGCCAAAAAGTAGTAAGCCTCCAAGCGTTAGTTTCCCCTCATTAGCCAGGTTCATATTCTGCAAAGCCTTTTCAACGGTAATACCTTCCTTGGAAAACTCCTTACCCCTGCTGCGCTCGTAGAAGACGTAGAACTTAGCAAGGTCAACTGTTTTTTCATCTCCACTTGTAACAACTGCAGCAGACGTTAAAATCTCGTCCATAGAAAGGAGATTGCTTTCCTGGAACATACGCATTAGTTCCTGCGGTGAAGATTTACGCTTATCGCTCCCGCTTTTTACAAAATAAATGCCTGAACTTGTGCAATATGGTTTTGACGGACCCTGAGAGACATAGATTAGTAAAATTTGTTTGCCGTCTACCTCTTTCGTCATTGTTACCGGATAAATTGCCGGCTTTATATTTTCGTTACTTGCATTAGATATAAACTGGTTGTACTCTCTAATTTCTTTTTGGGTAATACCTACAATTTTGTTGTCATCGGAAACCCCTATATAGATAATCCCTCCCTGGCTATTGCTTAAAGCACACATTTCCTCAGCAAGTTTAGCAGCGCTTTCCAGTTTTACTTTAAACTGCCGGGTGGAATCCTCGCCCAGAGAAATTTCCTTTTTAATATTCAGGTCGTCCCAATTCATAATGCAATGATAAGTGAAAGTTCGTTTGTTAGCTGGCGGCAGCTACAATGATGTGAAAATATTGAGCCAATTCGGTCAAAGCATGAACTATTTTATGTCCCGCATCAACGCCATCTGGAATTCCCTTTAAAACATCTGCCCCAAGTTTAATGGTTTCCATTACCTGCTTCAGTTTGCGTCCCCAACCCTTACCCTTTAATTCTTCGGTGTTTTTTGCTTTCGCGGCTTCTTCAGCAAAGTTTAACGCTTTCTGCAAGGCGTCTTTCAATGCTTGATTTTCATCTTTTATTTCACCCAATAAATAATTTGTCTCATCCTTTATTGCATGGCTTAAGTTGTTGGTTAGCTGGATGTCTATATTGATTTCAACAGAATTATTTACCTGAGTATTAGTATTTAATATTTGTTCTATATAAATTAGATTTTGTCTACTTGCCCTCGTGCCCGATACTCCAATTTCATGGCCCTCTAGATCAAAAATTGGAAACGCATCACTATTTTCAAATTTTTCCAAAGTTTTTTCTTTCGGTTCAAAGAGTCCAATAAGGTATGAAACATCAAACTCTTGCATCAGTTTAGGATGAAAAAATTTTTTTCTTTTAACCTTTAAATGATTTATTAAATCCTGGTATTCCACCACATTTTCCAACTCGTTGAAACTAACTGCCACTTGCTCACTATAGGAAAGTCTTGCGTAGCGATTACAAATAGTTTGGAAGTGTTCCCTAACAGATTCCCAAATGCCAATCGCGTAGTCGCCTTTAACACGAATATAGATTCTCTTTGCTTCCCGGTCCAGTTGTACCATCGCTTTTATTCCATTGCTTTCATCCTGTATTACTATTCCCTGATACCAATAGTTTTTATCAAAAGCCCTTCGGATGTTGCGAACAATGAATTGGTGAATAACGGCAACTGGCAGGTAATCTTTGAATTGAAGA
The DNA here is from genome assembly GCA_028288545.1 of Bacteroidota bacterium. Lineage (GTDB taxonomy): Bacteria > Bacteroidota > Bacteroidia > Chitinophagales > LD1 > Bog-950. The sequence goes on along the minus strand of JAQBNQ010000573.1, from coordinate 13,448 downwards.
ATGTACGTCCGCACATCTTCTCCTTTAAATTCACTGTATTCGATTTTTGGTTCCTTGCTAAAACGCGATGGAATTAATAATTCAATGTCGTTCTCCCTATAACATAGTTCAAACTTTTCCATTAAAGCAAGTATATAACCGTAATGGTTTTCATTGTATTCAAAATCACCAGAGTTAGTTGGCTGAAGCAGTTCTTTAAAGTCGTTTATTTTTATTTGACCTTTTAACAATTCTGTTTTTTTAGCGGTTACTATTCGGTAAACTCCTTGTGTTATCCAAGCTGGGTTTAATACATGCATATGCTGCAGGTAGGCACTATTTTCGCCGAACCAGGTAACCGCTCCGATGAAGGAAAAATACTTCAACAGCAATTTTTGAGTTTGCTCGTCTGCGACACCGTGTCTTTTGCAGATTTCAACATAGGCATCATATACCAGGTAGTGACTTGTTTTGCCAGTAGCCGCCTCAATTTCATTTTTTATGCTAAACCAGTTGCCTGGAAATTGATCATCCACAGTATTTAGCCTTGGAGCCTGTTCTTCGAGGACTTTTTGAAAATCCTGCAAACCTGAACCGGTTTTGCAACTAACATTGAAGAACCCAATAATGTTCGGATATTTTTCTTTAAGAAATTTCCTGTCAACAGTTTCGGTAAGATTCTGATCGGTTTTATTAAAAATTACCATTACGGAGGCACCGCCTCCCAATGTTTCAATTTGCTGCAGCCAGTATTCAGGCTCTTCTTCTTTTCTATTATCCAATACCAAAATATAAAGACAACCCGAAGTAAAAAAGAATTTATGAACCGCATGTTGAATTTCCTGTCCGCCAAAATCCCACATATTAAATCTTAGATCACGTTCATCTTTCTTCAAATGCCACTGCTCTATTTTTATACCATCGGTTTGAGGTTTATCTTTATCAAAACTGTTATAAAGGATGCGGTCCATTAAGCTGCTCTTGCCCGCTGAGCCATCGCCGACTAAGATTATTCTTCCTTCATTTAACGGGTAAGTGTTGTATTTTTCTTTGTTTTCGAAATAAGCTCTAATGGCGGGCATTCCAAGTTCAATGATGGAATAAGGAGGCGATGTTAGTGGATTGTCAAGAATTGTAATTTCATTTTTCGAGGCATCACGCCCGTTTACTAAAGATAGTTTGGGATTTGTAGTGAATAGTTTTGCCGGAATATCAAAAATATTGTTCTCATCAAGATTAACAACCGATAAATCTGGAAGGGACGTTAGAGGTGTTATATCTTCTATTGAGTTTTTTTGTAAAAAAATTTTCTTCAGAGATTTCACTCCACTTAGGAAAGTGATGTCAGTTAGATGATTATTCCATGCAACAAAAATTTCAAGTTTTTGCAGATGAACTAATGATTCAATATTTGACAAATGACAATCGCATAAATAAAGATTTCTTAACCTAGTCATTGTCTTTAAAAAATCTGTATCGGCCAAATCCATTTTTATTATGATCAAAGACTCCAAAGCGGATAATTTGCTGAGCACATTAGATTGGATCATTGCAGAGTCCGAAAGCCATAAGACCTTTAAGTTAATTAGCGGAGAAATTGGAGTGAAGTCAACTACCTTAGACCTGTATAGGCCCAGTTGTTCGAGAGAAATCAAACTGGCAATCCATGCAATATTCCCAACGTTCGAATAATTAAGCGTTAGTTCCTTTAGTCGATAAAATTTGCTAAGCATTGAGAGTTCTACATCATGAACGCCATCTAATCTTAATGAGATGATATTGCCTTCATTGTCCGTTGAAAAGGATAGTTTGTGGTTAATGAATTCGCCAGCAATTGGTTGATATGGAACTTCTTCCAGATTAATGTACAATTCTTTCTCTAACTCCAAAATCTCCTTCGGTTTTTCCTTCGCCATAATCCCAAATATACCTTTCAAATCTGAGATGTAAAAAGGTTTAATAATTCATGTCATTACTTAATAAAAAATCCCTCTACAGCCAAGCCATAAAGGGATTTTCATTTTCATTCCGAATTCCGCACTCGGCACTCCGCATTAATTAACTTCCTTACCGTGGCAGTTCTTATACTTTTTACCACTACCGCAAGGACAAGGATCGTTACGTCCTACTTTTTCGCCTACACGGATGGGTTCGAGCTTTTTCTCTACTTCTTGCTGCGGCACTTGTGGGCCGCCATTGTTGCCTCCATCATCTATGTCGCCGCGGCCTTCCTGAATTTTTTTAGCGTAGGCCTTTTCCTTTTGCTGGTCGGCACTGCGCAATTGTTCGGGTTCTGCCTGTGGCACCTGGCCTTTATACATGAAGAAAGCGATTTCGCGATTAACAGTAACTATCATATCCGAGAAGAGATTGAACGCTTCCTTCTTGTAAATAACGATAGGATCTTTTTGCTCGTAACTGGCCAGTTGTACTTCCTGCTTCAAATCATCCACTGCACGTAAATGGTGTTTCCATGCCTCGTCAATTAACGAAAGGGTAATGGCTTTTTCAAAGTTTGCATTCAGGTCTTTACCATCATTCTTTACTGCGCTCTCAAGGTCAACATAAACGTTTACGCCGCGTTTGGAATCGGTATAAGGAATAGAAACCACCTTAACCACATCTTTGCGTGTAGAGTAAATTTCCTTCAATATCGGCATCACATTTTTTTGCATGTGCTCCGATTTGCGCTTGTAAAGTTCTTTTACTTCGGTAAACAGTTTTTCGGTAAGTACCTGAACAGACTCCTGGCCCATTTCTTCCTTTTCAATGGCTGTATCCAAAGAGAAATAGCGTATCACATCCAGTTTAAAGTTGTCGTAACCATCGCCCTGTTGCCCGGTTGATACCAGTTCTTCGCACAGATCGTAGAAACTGTTGTTGATATCCAGCGATAAGCGCTCTCCAAACAAAGCGTGTTTTCTTTTTGCATAGATCACCTCGCGTTGGCGGTTCATAACGTCGTCGTATTCCAACAAACGTTTACGGATACCAAAGTTGTTTTCCTCTACTTTCTTCTGCGCCCGTTCAATGCTTTTGGAGATCATGGAGTGCTGAATTACTTCGCCCTCCTCGTATCCCATTCTGTCCATCACCTTTACTATCCTGTCGCTGCCGAACAAACGCATCAACTCATCTTCCATCGAAACAAAGAACTGCGATGAACCCGGATCTCCCTGTCTGCCGGCACGACCTCTTAACTGCCTGTCAACACGACGCGAATCATGGCGCTCGGAACCTACTATGGCAAGTCCGCCTGCTTTAACAACATCTTCTTTAATTTTTATATCCGTACCACGGCCAGCCATGTTGGTTGCAATAGTAACGGTACCTGCATTACCTGCTTCGGCAACAATTTCAGCCTCGCGCTGGTGCTGCTTTGCGTTCAATACATTGTGTTTGATCTTACGGATGGTTAACATTCGCGAAAGCAATTCCGAAATTTCGACCGATGTTGTACCTACCAGTACGGGCCTTCCAGCCTGTGTAAGTTTTACTATTTCTTCAATAATGGCATTAAACTTTTCGCGTTTGGTTTTGTAAACCAGGTCTTCTTTGTCATCGCGGGTTATAGGGCGATTGGTAGGGATAGAAGAAACTTCCAGCTTATAAATATCCCATAATTCCTGTGCTTCTGTTTCGGCAGTACCGGTCATACCACAAAGTTTGTGGAACATACGGAAGTAGTTCTGCAATGTAATAGTAGCCAGTGTTTGAGAAGCTGATTCAACCTTTACATTTTCTTTTGCTTCAATAGCCTGGTGCAAACCGTCGCTGTATCGTCTGCCTTCAAGGATACGACCGGTGTTCTCATCAACGATCTTTACCTTGGCATCCATTACCACGTAGTCGATATCCTTTTCAAAAAGTGTGTAAGACTTTAATAGCTGACTGACTGAGTGTATACGTTCGCTTTTTTCGCTGAACTCCTGCATCAGTTTATCCTTGCGCTCAATTTTTTCTTCGGGGCTCATCGGCGTATTCTCAATTTCAGCCACGCCTGAACCAATATCAGGTATCACAAAAAATGTTGGGTCTTCGCCTGAGCCTGTTATCAACTCAATCCCCTTATCGGTTAGTTCAACACTGTTATTTTTTTCATCAATGGTAAAGTAGAGTTCCTTATCTACTATAGGCATATTTTTTTGCTGTTCGCCCAGGTAAAAATTTTCAGAGCTCTGCATTACCTGCTTCATTCCCGGCTCACTCAAAAATTTAATCAGCGCACTGTTTCCGGGCAAACCTCTGAAGGAGCGGTATAAAGCCAGGCCACCTTCGCCTTCTTTCTCGCTGCTCTTTCCTTCCTTTATTAATTTTTTGGCGTCATTTAAAAACTGGGTAGTTACCCTGCGCTGTGCTTCAAATACTTTTTGTATCCGCGGCTTCAATTCGTAAAACTGCTGCTCATCGCCGGAGTCCACCTGCCCTGAAATGATGAGCGGCGTTCTTGCATCATCAATCAAAACAGAGTCAACCTCATCTACCATGGCGTAGTGGTGCTTGCGCTGCACCATTTCGTTGGGGCTATTTACCATGTTATCGCGCAGGTAGTCAAAACCAAATTCGTTGTTGGTGCCGTAAGTAATATCGGCTAAATAGGCGTTTCTTCTGTCTTCACTGTGCGGCTGGTATTTATCAATACAATCCACCCTTAAACCCAAAAATTGGAATATAGGACCGTTCCATTCACCGTCGCGTCGTGCCAGGTAATCGTTTACAGTTACAATGTGTACTCCTTCACCTGCAAGGGCATTTAAATAAGCCGGTAAAGTAGCTACCAGGGTCTTACCTTCACCCGTACTCATTTCGGCAATCTTACCTTCGTGCAAAACAATACCGCCTATCAATTGCACATCGTAGTGCACCATGTTCCATTTTACCTCACTACCGGCAGCCAGCCATTCGTTAGCGTAACGAACTTTATCCCCATCAATCTTAATATTATCAAACTCAACAGCCAGGTTGCGGTCTAATTCGGTAGCAGTAGCTTCCAGCGAGGTATTATTGGTAAAGCGGAAGGCTGTTTCCTTTACCACGGCAAAGGCTTCAGGTAAAATTTCCTTCAGCACAACTTCCAGTTGCTTATCGCGTTCCTTGCGCAGTTCGTCTACCTTTTTGTAATGGTCATCTTTTAACTGAAGGTCTTCTTCCGCCTCAGCAGTTTCTTTCAGGTCATTTATTTCCTTATCGATTACGGTCAGGTGTTCGGCAATCCTTGCGCGGAACTCTACTGTTTTGTTCCGCAATTCATCATTGCTTAAAACCTTCAGTTTTTCGTATTCCTCGTTAATTTGCGCAACAATAGGTTGCATCGCCTTGTATTCGCGGTCGTTCTTGTTCCCGAATATTGATGTAACCAACTTATCAAAAAATCCCATGTTCTATAGTTTTTAAGGTCAACCCGTCCATTTCCTTTTTTTAGGAGGTTTTGGGTGGGGCGCTAAAATACAATAACAAGCCCTCTAAATCAAAAATACATAGCCACTAAGGCATAAAGTCGCTAAGAAGACGAAAAAGAACAACATTAATTGCAATTCTTTGGCTTAGCGCCCTTGTGGCAATGGCTTTGCTTTTACAACAATCAGGCTAGTAATTTTTATAAGAATTATTGGCAGTTTGTGGAGAATATATTGGCTAATATGTCTTGTTTGCCAATGGATTGAACTAAAAAAGCGGACTTTTTTGGCGGGTCTATTCGCCTTGCTCTTCTATTTGAATAATATTTTCTATTGCGGGTCTCAATAGAGGTAACAGGTTTTCAACTATATTCCAAACTATATCATAATCAACACCAAAATATTCGTGTATAAGGATGTCTCGGGTTCCTGCCATTTCTTTCCATTGGATATATGAATATTTTGCTTTGAAATCAGGGTGGAGTCTCTTGGCGGCTTCACCTATTATTTCCAGTCCGCGGATAATGGCGCGTATCAGTACTTCATCCTCCAAAACGACCTCTTTGTTCTTTCCATTTGTGTTGCGAAGAATAAAATTCTACCTCCAACTGAATATGTTGTAACAGATCAAGCTGCGAGAGATACATATTCCAGTTCTTTCAGAATTTTAGGGCCGATAAAAGGGCTTAGAGATTGCCGGGTTAGTAATTCAACTTTTCTGCCAAATAAGTCTTGTAGAAAAAAAGCGAGATGCATAAAGTTGGAAAAGGTTTTTTGTCCGGGCTCAAACTCAACCAATAGGTCAACATCGCTGTCCTCATTGGCTTCGTTTCGTTTAAATGAACCAAACAAGGCAAATTCTTTTACTCCAAAACCAGCTATCTCGTTCCGGTGAGCCCTGATAAGTTGCAGTAAACCTTCTTTATTTTTCACTTTAGGGTTCATGTTGTGAAAATAATCAAAATAATAATGGCACTTGTTTTTGAAAATTACTGGCATTTGTGGAGAATATATTGGTTAATATGTCTTGTTCGTATCTAAATTCGCCTCTCTAATAGCCAATAAAACCGCAATTAATGAACATACTTCTCTTAGGCTCAGGCGCCCGCGAACATGCTTTTGCAAGAAAAATAACCGAAAGTCCGCTTTGTAGTAAACTTTATATAGCCCCGGGAAATGCGGGTACAGCCATGCATGGTGAAAATGTTGCCATAGGCGTTAATGACTTTGCCGATATAGAAAAATTTGCCCTTAACAACCAAATTGACATGATAGTGGTAGGCCCTGATGACCCTTTGGTGAACGGCATTTACGATTACTTAAAGGCTAACCCTTTGTTGAATAAAATACCGGTTATAGGCCCTTCAAAACTTGGAGCTACGTTAGAGGGAAGTAAATCTTTTGCCAAAAGATTTATGGCGAAGCATAATATCCCTACTGCGGCTTACCAGGAATTTACTGCTGAAAACCTGGAGCAGGGCTTTGCATATATTGATCAGCAAACTCCACCTATTGTTTTAAAGGCAGATGGATTGGCCCTGGGTAAAGGCGTTTTGATTTGCGAAACCAAAGAAGAAGCTAAAGCCGAATTGCGTGAGATGATATCCAATGCTAAATTCGGAAAGGCGAGCGCTAAGGTGGTGATAGAGCAATTTTTAAAGGGTATCGAATTTTCAGTTTTTGTGCTTACTGACGGAATGAATTATAAGATACTACCTGATGCAAAAGATTATAAACGCATTGGCGAAGGAGATAAAGGGCTGAACACCGGTGGTATGGGCTGCATTTCGCCAGTACCTTTTTTGGATGATGTATTGATGAAGAAAGTGGAGGAGCAAACCATCATCCCCACCATTAGAGGATTGCAAAAGGATAATATCGTTTACCAGGGTTTTATTTACATCGGCTTTATGAATGTAAACGGCGAGCCTTATGTAATTGAATACAACTGCCGCATGGGTGACCCTGAAACTGAGATCGTTTTCCCAAGAATAAAATCGGACCTGGTAAAACATTTTGTGGCCTTAGCCGAAGGCAGGTTGCAGGATGAGATAATTGAAATTGATAGCCGCGCTGCAGCAACAGTTATAGTTGCCAGTGGCGGATATCCTGAAAGCTTTGAAAAAGGAAAAGAGATTACGGGCTTGGATTCGGTGAAAGACTCCATTGTTTTTCATGCGGGAACGAAAATGGAAAACGGAAAACTTGTTACAAACGGGGGCCGTGTACTGGCAGTTACTTCTTTTGGTAAAGATATTCAGGAGGCGGTGGCAAAATCAAATGCGTCGATTGAGAAGATAAATTTTGAAGGAAAATATTATCGCAGGGATATCGGATATGAGTTTAAATAATGTGATAATGTGACGATGTGATAATTTGATAATGGAAATGCACGTTTTTGTTGTGTATTTTATCTCTCCCCTTTGGGGAGATTAAGAGGGGTGGCTGTTATTGTATGGAAATCTTCTTACTCGCAATCCCCTCTTCCGTTCTTAGTTGAAGAAGATAGAGACCTTTGCTTAGTGTGGAAAGATTGAAGGTAGTTTGGTAAAAACCTGTAGTTTCTAATTTTTGAGAGTAGGCAACTCTTCCGCTTATATCGGTTACAACAATTTCTCCGCTCGTTTTATTTCCGGCATCCAGTTTCAATTCAAAAACACCGTTGTTTGGGTTGGGGCTGATGCTCCAATTAATATTTGAAGCAAGGTTTTTAATACCGGTTAAAGCCTCGGGGTGACAGGAGTCGCTTTGGTTGATAACGTTTAATTGAAACTCGGGCACAGGGCCGTTAAGTTGTGCCAGTTGTGTAAGAGAAAGCGTGTGTGTGCCTGAATTAGGCGATGAAACAACTGCGTAACCTTCAAAATAAAGTTCGTAGCCTGCAGCAGTATCATTGGTAGTTCCTGAAAAGAGGATACAGCCGCTGGTGTTGCCGTAGTAAACATTACTGGCAGGATTAGTAGCGTAAGTAATGCCGTTTGGCAATCCGGTTATGGAAGTAATAACCAATGAGTCGAGCGTGATCAAGCCGTCAAAAGCGCCCGGCATGTTTATTTGTATAGAGTTGGAATAAGGAAGTCCGCGTTCAATACAGGGCAATGAATCTGGTGATGGGGCAATGAACGACGAATCGATGGTTGTAAGTGTACAGGGCTGGCTAAAAACGAAACCGAGAGATGCGAAAAACACAGTTGTAATCAAAAATATTTTTCTCATTTCCCGGTTGTTATTTTATGCTTGGCTTTGTCTTTTATTAATTAAGAGAGATTAGCTATTGAATTGAAATATTCTTCGATGCAAAACCATCGGCAGTTCTTAATTGCAGGGTGTAAAGGCCTTTGGCAAATTTGCTAAGGTCGATAGATGTATTGTAAATGCCGGCAACGTCCAGCTTTTCGGTATACAATATTCTACCGGTCATATCTATAATTACCATCTCGCCGTTAACACGCTTTGCAGCATCCATCTTAAATTCAAAAACGCCGTTGTTTGGGTTAGGATAAACAGATATAGCCGCGTTTAAATCGGAACTAACATCGTTAATGCTTACAGCGTGTATACATGGATCGCTTGGGTTGATTACCTGTAAGTAGTATTTAAACGGAGCGCCACCAAACCTTGTAAGGTCGCCGGTGTACATTTGCTTGCCAAGTAAAGGGGCAGTAAACCATACAGTGCCTATCCAGCCAAGCGTATATTGACCGGTTGGGCTGGTAGTAACGCCCGAAAATGTTAAACAACCATTTTGCCCGCCTGCTAAGGTAAGCGGGTTGCTTTCCCAGGTGATGCCTGTAGGTAAACCACTAACAGAACTTAACTGCATAGAGTCTACAGTTATAGCGCCTCCGGGGCCTAAGCCTGAAAGGTTTTGAACCTGTATTACCTGGTTGTACGGAGTATTAGTAACTACACATGGCAAATTATCGGCTGTTGGAGATATACCGGGTGATGTTTGCGCCCTTGGGTCAATAGTACATTGCGCATTTGCGACATTAACAAGCAAGAACAAGCCGGCAAAAAACAAAAACTGCTTCTTCATTTTTAATAGTGGGTTTAAACTGAATTATTCTACTGAAATATTTTTCGAGGCAAAACCATCTGCAGTTCTGATCTGAAGCGTGTAAAGGCCCTTCGAAAATTTACTTAGGTCAATGGTGGTGTTATAAAATCCTGTTACATCCAGCAGTTGAGTGTAAACAACTTTTCCGGTAACATCAAAAATTCTCATATCGCCGCTTACTCTTTTGCCCGATTCAAGTTTAAACTCAAATATTCCGGTATTAGGATTAGGATAGATAGATATTAAAGAAGTCAGATCGTTGTTCACTTCGTTTACACCAGTAATGTGGGTACAGTCGCTAAAGCTGGCAACCACGGTAAGGTGATATCCGCCGAATGCAGAAAATCTTGTAAGGTCGCCGTGGTAGGCATAATGATAATTTGAGATAGCGCCAGCATTAATAGTAAACCAGGCCCTGCCGGTTGCAGTTAAAGTATAATCGCCGACTGCAGCAGTAGTGGTTCCCGAAAATGTGATACAACCTGTTCCTCCACCTTGCAGTACATTGGGATATTTTGTCCAGTTAATGCCGGCAGGCAATCCGCTAATGGTATCTATACTGATTGAATCAACTGTAACTGTACCTGTTTGACCCAGAACTGTGGTATCCTTACCAGCCTGTATTCTACCCTGCACAGTTTGATCATAAGCCACATTTTGAATAATACATGGCAATGAATCCGGGGCAGGGTAAACACCTGGCGTAGCTAAATGCGATGAATCAATAGTGCACTGGGCATTAACAAACCCCATAGTAGCAGCCATAAAAGCCACAATTGTAAAAAGCCTTTTCATTTTCTTATAATGTTTAAGGTTTAAAAATCGATTTTTAAAAAACGATAATTATTCTACTGAAACAATTTTTGAGGCCATGCCACTTTCAGTTCTAAGCTGCACTGAGTACATACCCTTTGCAAGGTTCCTGAGGTCAATAGTAGTTGAGTAGAAACCATCAGCATCCAGGCGCTGGCTTAAAACTTCTTTTCCTGTTATATCTATCACTCTAAGCTCGCCCTGTAATAATCCGTTGTAGTTGAATTTTACATCAAACTGACCATTGTTTGGATTTGGTACTACCTGCATAGCCGAAACCAGTGCAGTATTAATATCATTGATACCAGCAGGGTCAACTTCTTTTAGTTTGTATCCCAATTTAGGAGCGCCCGGCTGAGATGCAGCCATAGAGTCCAGCTGGTGGATAGTATAATATTGATCACCCAAAATTGGCACGGTTACATATACAAGTCCTTCAAAGGCCAATTGGTAGATACCCGGAGTATCGGTAGTAACACCTGATAAAGCGATGCACTGACGGCCACCACCATAAATTGTATCGTTAAGCGGATTTTTTGCGTAAGTAATACCAGTTGGGAAACCAGTTACATTGGTAATAGTTATCCAGTGAATAACAACGGTAAAACCGCTAAATGTAAACGTAGCAGGAACATAAGCCTGTGTTACATAACTGCTGTTTAAAGGCACCCCTTTCAAAATTTCAGGAAACGTTGAATCGGGCGGTGTAAAACCGAAAACCGTATCGTTTACGTTTACTGTACATTGAGCAGAAACTGCACCAAAACTTAATAAAAATAAGGCTAGAATAGGGGCGAATTTTTTCATGTGTTTTTGTTTTATGAGGGGTGAAGATAGCCAATGAAATTTCAAAACAAAAAATCCCCGCTTTTTTGGCGGGGATTGTATAAGATTAACAAGTTTAAGGCGATAAAACGCCTATAGACTAACCGATATTTCCTACCATGGTTTTAGGGTCAACCCACTCGTCAAATTGTTCGGAGGTAAGGTAGCCAAGCGATATGGCAGTATCCTTAAGGGTTTTACCTGTTTTATGAGCGGTTTGTGCTATTTCGGCGGCTTTGTAATAGCCGATTTTAGTATTCAAAGCCGTAACCAACATCAAGGAATTGTTAAGGTTAGTCTTAATATTTTCTTCGATGGGTTTTATGCCAATTGCGCATTTGTCGTTAAACGAAACACACACATCGCCAATCAGTCTTGCCGAGTGCAGGAAGTTGTAGATCATTACCGGTTTAAAAACATTTAATTCAAAGTGGCCGGTGGCACCGCCAATATTGATGGCAACATCGTTACCTAACACCTGTGCTGCCACCATGGTCATGGCTTCGCATTGCGTGGGATTCACCTTGCCCGGCATAATGGAGGAGCCGGGTTCATTATCCGGTATAAATAATTCGCCAATCCCGCAACGCGGGCCGGAGGCCAGTAAGCGGATATCGTTGGCAATTTTCATCATACTGCAGGCAACTGTTTTTAAAGCACCATGCGCTTCTACAATGGCATCGTGTGCTGCGAGAGCCTCGAATTTATTTTCGGCGGTTACAAATGGAAGACCGGTTAGCTCAGCAATTTTTTTAGCCACGTTTACATCGTAACCCTCCGGGGTATTAATGCCGGTACCAACTGCTGTACCACCCAAAGCAAGTTCGGATAAATGTGCCAGGGTGTTGTTGATGGCACGAAGTCCGTGGTCTAACTGCGAAACATAGCCCGAAATTTCCTGACCAAGTGTAAGTGGGGTGGCATCCATTAAATGCGTCCGGCCGATCTTTACAACATGCATAAACTCCTTGCTTTTGCCAGCCAGGGTATCTCTCAACTTTTTAATTCCGGGTATCGTAGTTTCAACCAATATTTTGTAAGCGGCAATATGCATTGCTGTAGGGAATGTATCATTGGATGACTGAGACTTATTGACATCATCGTTCGGGTGAACGGATTTTTTTTCATCCAGTAAACTGCCACCGTTTATAACGTGAGCGCGGTAGGCAATTACCTCGTTAACGTTCATATTACTTTGGGTACCTGAACCGGTTTGCCAAACTACTAACGGAAACTGATCGTCTAGTTTACCTGCCAGTATTTCATCGCAAACTTTCCCTATCAGGTCGCTTTTATCTTTTGTCAAAACCCCTGCATCCACATTGGCCAGGGCAGCGCCTTTTTTCAGGTAAGCAAATGCCTTGATAATTTCTTTAGGCATCTTATTAATATCCTGCGCAATTCTGAAATTCTCTACCGAGCGTTCAGTTTGTGCTCCCCAATAAACATTTGCAGGTACATTTACCTCGCCCATGGTATCTTTTTCTTTCCTGTATTCCATTGTTTTACCCTGTAGGATTTAGTTGTGGTGGCGAAAGTAATATAAATACGTTTTTTAAAAAGCTATTTGAGCTCACGTACATGGCACTACCTATAGATATACACCCGCCCACCTCTTACTAAATTACTATCAGCAAGGGCAAGGTTCTTGCGTATCGTTGTTTGCTGTCCTTCGATTGTTGCGGGGTCATCCCAACTGTAAAGTACAGCTGCCCCTTTTGGAAAAGTTTTTGAAAGTGAGTCTATATTGGTATACCACTCAAAAAGCTTACCCCCCGATTGAAAGGTCCAATTTTGTTTTTGTGGATGTATTTGTGTGTAGTAGATATAAGCAGGGGCTGCCAGTTGTTGCACATATAATTCGTCTCCCCGGATATTCTTTTGTTTTAGAAATTGAAGGCTTTGTTTCATCTCTTCTTCCTGCATAGGGTATATAAAATTCTTTAGTGCGTTAAAATTGATAAAACAAATTACGGCGAATGCGAGTACCGTAAGCCGGACTGCAATAAATTTTACACTTAGCAATTGCTGCAATCCAATTGCGATTAGTACAAGCATCAAGGGCATCGAAAATAAAGTCACACGTTTTATCAGCGTATACTGATGGAGCGCAGCTGCTAAAAGCAAAAACAACAAAGGCAGAACTATTAATAGCAGTTTAGAAGTATTGAAACTCACCAAATAAATTATGGCTATAAAGATACATACTCCATGCAGCACCAGCGCTAAAACCTGGTGTCCTCCAGGTGAGGATAAAAAATATAAAAGCAGGGAAAAATCCTGATGCAATACATTTAAACTGACAGGTAGATAGAAGAAAAACTCTTTATGAAAATTCTGCAGGTAAGCCGAGTTTGCTTCCGGCCTTAGTATAG
>JAQBNQ010000564.1 GCA_028288545.1 Bacteroidota bacterium | reverse complement strand
TCAAGTATGGTTGCCTGTACTGTTACATCCAATGCAGTTGTAGGCTCATCGGCAATCAAAATGCTTGGATTACAACTCATGGCCATGGCAATCATTACCCGCTGCTTTTGTCCGCCCGAAAGTTGGTGAGGATAAGCATCGTAAATTCTTTGAGGATTAGGCAGTTTTACTTTGTCAAACATTTTAAGGGTTATTTCCTTAGCTGTTTGCTTGTTTACCTTTTGATGTAGCGTAATAGCTTCCATTACCTGGTCGCCGCAGGTAAACACAGGGTTCAATGAAGTCATAGGCTCCTGGAATATCATGGCTATTTCATTGCCACGGTATTTGCGCATTTCGGCTTCAGTAATTTTAGTAAGGTCTATTTGCTTACCATCTTTTGTATGAAAAATAATTTCGCCCGAAACAATTTTACCAGGTGGACTAGGTATAAGGCGCATAATAGATAAGGAGGTAACCGATTTGCCTGAGCCTGATTCTCCTACTATACCTATTGTTTCTCCGCGCTTAAGTGTAAAGCTTATATCGTTTACCGCCCTTGTAAAGCCATCATCGGTTTTAAATTCGGTAACAAGGTTTTTTACTTCTAACAGTAGTTTGTTTGGCGTCATGTATTTTTAATTATGCCTCCATCCACATCAAGATATGTTGAAGAGGGGCTAAAATATCTTTTAATAGCTACTTTACAAAAGGGATGACAGTTTACGGTTTGCGGTTTACAGTTTGCAGTTTAAATAAATTAGACGTTGAAATGCGAAATTATCGCTGAACGAAGGCGTAAAAACAGCGCAAAATGAGCGAAATGAGGTGTATTTTCCTCAGCGAATTTTCCTCTTTTGATTATTCCAATCTTTTTACAAAATACGCACAATAAAAAGCGGAGGGGGGCTGTTATAATATCAAATAAACCGCAACAGCATGAAAGTACATTACCTATTAGTTTTTATTTAATCACTAAAATCAATAAGTATGGAAACCAACCAAAATGGAGCAGGAAGAAAGAAACTTTATATCAGCGCAATTATAGCGCTGCTGCTCATCAACAGTGTTACTTTCTATTTCCTATTTACGGAAAACCGTGATAAGAATGATGTAAGCACACAAAAAATAGCATTACAGGAAAACTTTAAAAGTCTTTCCGATACTCTTGATATTAGGAACATGGACCTAGACCGGTATAAAGGAAAGAACGCCGAACTGGATAAATCCATTGCCGAAAAACAGGATATGCTAACCCAGGAAAAGCACCAAATAGCGGGTCTGTTATCTAAAAACAAAATGACAGGTGCAGAATTGGCAAAAGCAAAAGGTTTGATAGCACAGTATGAAGCATCTATTTCTGATATGCAGAAAAAGGTGGATGAACTAACTACTCAAAACCAGCAATTAGCGCAGGCTAATGAAAAGTTGAACACGGATTTAAGTACTGAGAAGCAAACTACATCGCAATTATCTCAGCAGAATATGGGATTGAGCAAAAAGGTGGAGGCCGGTTCCCTTTTCCAATTGAGTAAACTGGATGTTGAGGCCATCAAGAAAAGGAATAATGGAAAAGAAGTGGATGTTAAAAGAGCAAAGGCAGTTGAAAGTTTAAAGATCAGCTTTGAAACCGGTGAGAATAAAGTACTTGACCCCGGACAGGTTAGCCTGTACGTTAGGATCATAAATCCTAAAGGTGAAACAATAGCAGTAGCCGACCAGGGTTCAGGAACAATGCAATGTGAATCAGCTACCCCATGTCAATACACTAAAAAGGCAGATATTGACTGGGCTTCTACCAACAAAAAAGTTGTTATGTACTGGAGCCAGAATATTAAGGACCCCGGAACTTACAAGGTTGAAGTGTACCAAAGTGGCCACGTGATTGGAAAAGGTGCTGTAACCTTGAGCTAATAAAAAACACGTCACAAAGATGGTGTTTAGCCCTTCCGCAATGCGGGAGGGTTTTTTATTTTATAAAATTGCAAAGTTTTGAAGTTGGGAACTGAAAACGAATATTGATTAACGATTGCAGATTTTAGATTGCAGAAGTAAATGCAAATTGAACTGCAGGTTATTCACTTCGTTAATCGCTATTCGTTAATTGTATTTGGATTAGACAATCCCTTTAGCAGCTACTTCTTCAGAGGTCAATCCATATAAAGCAGGCACTTCTACATCCAGCAGGTTCAGGTATAAATAAATTTGTCCCCGGTGGTGTATTTCGTGCTCGGCCATCAGGCGGAGCCACTTCCAAATTGTAATGGGAGTGTTATTTGGGGTCAAACATTTTTTGTTGATGTCTTTTTCGCTGAGCGAATAAAAAATCTTCGTGCTCTCTGCGTGAGTATTATCTAAAAACTTTATTACTGCATCATAACCACCGGCAAGTTCTTTGCCACAACCTTTGTAGCGCGAGGGTTTTAATTGCGCATTTTCAGCATACATATACCTTTCAATAGCAGCCAGGTGTCGTATCAAATCGGCGAAAGTAAATTTGCCCTCCTTGTAGGTCCATTCAATTTTATCGGCTGGTATCCTGGCGATGATGGCTTTGGTGCGGCCGCGGACTTTGTCGTAGTAATCTAAAAAGTCGTGGAAGGCGTTTAGATCCATGTTGTTGGTTTTTGAGTAAAGTTAAATGTACGACGTTATTCAGGTTTACGAATCTCAAGGCAAGCTTCGTAAACCGACAACTCGCTTTACGAGGTGTCCCAGCGATGAATGGGACGGGGGTGGACAACTATTCGTTTTTATTTAAAGATTACCTGAAATTTATATTGTTAAATGCCTAAGAAATATTTGTTTTCAAAATTTAAACGGTACGTTCACGTAAGCATCCTTGTTTACTCATTAATCCCCGCATATGAGAAAAAATTTCAGGTTCTTAAGAGTTTCATCAACCTATCGGCATTCTGCGGTTTTACTCGCAATCTTCCACCAGATCATAGTTCATCCCCCAGCGGCAATATCTAATGTCGTGTAGTCTTTTCAGGACTATGTTTTTAACAAATACTCACCGATTCGGTTAGTATTCATCTCAAAAATGTTTCTTTGTTTTGTATTTGGCAAAAGCAATTCCTATATATTTTGTACCTATAAAAACAACCTTATGGTAAAAATCCTCTCTTTACTGGTATGCTTTTTGTAATGCATGTTTCATTTGCTCAAGCTACCGGACCAACCGGGCCTACGGGACCCGCCGGACCAACAGGTATTGACGGAGCAGTTGGCCCTACAGGTGCAACCGGTGCTACAGGAAATGACGGAAGCAGCGGTCCAACGGGAGTAACCGGTGCTACAGGTATCATTGGCGCAACCGGTGTAGATGGCGCAGCCAACGCCTGGGGGCTAACAGGCAACGCCGGAACCAACCCTGCCACCAATTTTATAGGCACAAGCGATAATACCTCTGTAAGAATAGGTACCAATAGCGGCCACGAAATCTATATTGACAACTCCACTCATTTAGTTGGCATTGGCACTACCTCTCCTGCGGCTACAGTAGACGCCTGGGGTTTTGCAGGTTGTGGCGGTTCAATTGTTTCCGCTACCTGGGACCCTTCTGCTTTAAGTTCAGGTTGTACAACTCCTGCCGCCTTATTTGAAGGAAAGCCAGAACTTCATTTATAGGCAACCCCATTGCAACCTGCTTTATGGTAAATAATGCCGGCAAGGTAACAATAGGAGATGCCGCTTCTACAAATAACCCGGCCGATTTAAGAATTAGAAACCGTGATTGGCTTTATACGGGCGACCCCACAGCGCCCTGGTACAATAACCCCGTGCTTTACGCAGAAGACCAAACGCCAAATGTGCTAGCCATGATATTAAATACAGGCAATGCCACCAATTCCAGCGGGGCTATGATGATTTCAACTAATAGCCTGGTTATGCCAACCGATATTCCTTTTAATCCGGCTTTTGGAATAATTGATAATAATCCTGCAGCTACCGGGCCCATTTTAGCCGTTACAGGCCAGGGAACGGTAAGTATGGGTGTAGCCGGTGCAATTGCGCAAGTGGATATAGGAAAAAACAGCAGCCTGTTTGACGGCACAGGTTTGATATCCCCGCCTTTGGAATATCTTTTTCACATAGGTGATAATAGCACAGGTAATTATATGGCCGTAGACCAGGCCGGTTTTGTAGGTATTGGAACTTTAAACAGCGGCAATGCCATTACCGAAATCACCAATATAGGCTGGTCTATGCCGGAACTGATGGTTGATAACGGCTCTGAAACTGCGGGCGTTGGAATGGATCCTGTTGGAACATCCAGTACCCTGGGCATTCAGGCCCACTCAACTAATACCTGTCTGGATATTTATGAAAACAGTGGCATAACGGGATGGAATGGACAGTTGCGATATATCGATGCGAGTAATGGCAATACCAGGCATTTGATTGGAGATAATTATGATAACGGCCATTTTGAGATTTTTCCGAGATATGATCTTTGGGCTGCGGATATGAGCGTTGCACCGGCAGGTTTATTAAATGTTATAGGTAATCAGAATATAACAGGATACCTGTCAATTGGAGATGTAACAACACCTTCAGCGGGTACGATTACAGGATATAATCTTTATGTGCAACATGGAATAATGACAGAAAGGGTTAAAGTTGCCGTTAAAACTACCGGCGATTGGACAGATTATGTATTCGATAAGAAATATAAATTAATGAGCATTGAAGATTTGGAGAAATATGTTAACAAGAATAAACATCTACCGGATGTTCCCTCAGCAGATGAAGTAGTTAAAAATGGTGTTGATTTAGGAAGTATGGACGCAAAGCTTTTGGGGAAAATTGAGGAGCTTAGCTTATACGTAATTGCACAGCAAAAGGAAATTGATAAACTAAAGAAACACATTAAATAAAAATCGTCACTAAATCAGTAATTATGAAAAAATTGACACTAATCTTTGGAACATTAGGAACCTTATTTTTATTAACTGTAAGCGCCCAACAGGATGCTACGCCCCAGGCTGCCAAAGCTCAGGCACATCAAAAAAACATACCAATAAGGGAAATACCTGCCACCAACAAAAAGGAGCCGAAAAAGGTGAATATGACCATGAACATAGCGCCCCATAAGATTAGGTCACTAAAGAAGTAAAGGAATTGCTTATTGGGACTTGAAGTGAAGCAAATACTATCCGTACTAGGTAAATGGGTAATTGGCTGAAAATTGAGAACTAAATTATAAACACGAAATAGATGCGTATGAAAGCTTTAATTCTGATAGTTTCAATGTCCCCACTTTTTTTAACGGGACAAATGAAGACGATAATATTTAATTGCGAAGGGTTCCCAACAGGAATAACTGTTGAAAACATTTCGGTATCTCTGGATACCTTTTTGGGGATTTCGTCCGATTTTTCATTCAAAATTATACCTAAGCAAAGCTTCAGCGAATCAAATAATTATATCCATTATACATTTCAGCAATATTACAAAAATTATCCGGTTGAAGATGCGATTTTTAAGATACATTATAAAAACAATTCCATTTATTATATAAATGGCACCTATTTGACTAAAATTAGTTCTGATATAGAAAATATTACTATAGACGAAAAGGCTGCGCTTAATGCGGCACTGAAATATACAAATGCCCAAAAATATATTTGGAATGATGAGGGCAATGTGAGCATATGGC
>JAQBNQ010000533.1 GCA_028288545.1 Bacteroidota bacterium | reverse complement strand
ATGGCAATGCACGCTACCCTGACGCCTATAGGGGGCAGTCTGGATATGTTATCCATGTACCTGGTGTGTGCGTTTATGACCGCTTATTCCATGCAAAGATTTTATGGGTGGAAGCCACTTCATTTTACGGTAGTTTTCATTTTAGTAGTTGCACTGTGCGAATGGGCCGGAACTTATCATCAGTATATTCCGCTTATAGACTATGCCGGTAATGCAGCTTTTGGCTTTTTTATTATTGTAGCTACCATTTTTGAAGTGATGAATACCTACATCAGGAAATATGTAATGGAAAAAAAGTGGGGGTATTATAGTCTTGCTTCCCTTATAACTGCTTTTATTATCTGGAATTTTTGGAAGAACGATAGTCCTTTATGCGACCCGCACTCAATTATACAAGGCCATGCTATATGGCATTTGCTGGATGCGCTGGCAGTGTTTTTTCTGTTTAGATTTTACGTAAGCGAACATAGAAGTACATAAATGCATCTGTGGCGAAAAAAAATATATGAAAAGGATACTGAAAATATTTATTGCCCTGGTACTAATTTACGCAGTGCTAATTGCATATCTAAATATCGCTAATCCTAAATTTAGTTGGGATTGGAGTAAAAAGAATGTAGAGGATATAAATTTTCCTAAAGGCTTTCAATGGGGCACGGCTACAGCTGCCCACCAGGTTGAAGGAGGCCACACTAACAATAACTGGTACTGGTGGGAAAGCCAGAAAGATGAAAACGGTAAGCCCCGAATTGCAAATAATGAAAAATCAGGATTAGCCGTTGATCACTGGAACCGGTACCCTGAAGATATTCATTTGATGAACGACCTGGGTGTTAATAGCTATCGTTTCTCTTTATCATGGAGTAAAATAATGCCCGGGCCCAATAAGTTTGATACTGCAGCTATCCAGCATTATTCCGATGTTATAGACTCATTAAAGTCCAATAACATCAGGCCAATGATAACACTACATCACTTTGAAGAGCCTTTATGGTTTATGCAAAAAGGTGGCTTTGAGCAGGAAGAAAACATCCGCTACTATCTTGCATTTGTACAAAAGGTTTTTGAGGCTTTTGGCGACAGGGTAGAATACTGGTGTACTTTTAACGAGATCAATGTGTACACCTCGGGCGCCTATATGTCGGGTGACTTTCCTCCGGGCAAAAAGGATTCCAGGCTAGCGGGAACCGTGTTGATGAATATTCTTAAATCGCATGTAAAAGCTTATCGGCTGATAAAAGAATTGCCGCATGGCAACCAGGCTAAAGTGGGCATAGTAAAAAACATTTTTTTCTTCGACCCTAAAAACCGCTTAAATGCACTGGATTGGCTGGGCGCTTATTTTGCCAATGATAACTTCAATAATTCATCTCTTGATTTTTTTGAAACGGGTGAATATCGTTTTGTAGTTCCTTTTGAAGCCAATGTTTCTTACCTGGATACAAATGCACCCAAGACACTGGATTTTATAGGCCTTAATTTTTACTCGCATTACAGCACTACCTTAAACCTGGTCAATCACGACAAAATGTTCAGCCCGGTAGAAGGGGAGGAGATGAGCGATATGGAGGATTATACTTTATACCCTGAAGGGATTTATCGCGCTATTAAGCGCATGTCAAAACTTAAAGTACCAATTATCATTACGGAAAATGGTATTGCAGATGCTAAGGATGACCGGAGAGGAAAATTTATTCAGCGTTCGCTGTTTGCAGTTTCTGAAGCCATTAAAGATGGCTATGACGTGCGGGGTTATTATTATTGGTCGCTAATGGATAATTTTGAATGGAACCTGGGTTACTCTAAAAAGTTTGGATTGTATGATGTAGATTTAAAAACGCAAAAGAGAACTTTAAGAGAAGGCAGTAAGAAGTACGAAGAGATAGTTAAGAAGTTTGCGAATTAGCGAATTAGCGAATGAATACAAATGGATGCCTTTAACTAATATAAACCTTATCCTATTTCCTCTGTTATATTCACCATAATAAATCAGCGTTCTATCTTATGAAAATACAAGACTCAAAAATCCTCATTACCGGGGGCACTTCTGGTATAGGCAAGGCAACCGCAAAACTATTAATTGAAAATGGCGCTAAAGTGGCAATTACCGGCCGCGATAAATCTAAACTTGAACGCGTTGCTACGGAAATAAATGCACTGGCGATACATTCCGATGTTTCGAAAGAAGCGGACATTGATTTTTGCTACAAGATTCTGGCCGAGCAATTCGGCGGCTTGGATTGCCTTGTAAACAACGCCGGTGTTGGCGAGTTCCCAACCATTGAGGAACTGAGCTTTGAGGCCTTTATGCGCGTTTATTCCGTAAATGTTTTTGGGGCGGCCATGATGGCCCAAAAGGCGGCTGAAATTTTTAGGAAGCAGGGTAGTGGCAACATCATAAACATTGCCAGTACGGCTGCATTAAAAGGTTTTGCGAGGGGATCCATTTATTCAAGCAGTAAGTTTGCTTTGCGCAGTATGACCGAATGCTGGCAGGCAGAGTTAAGGCCTTTTAATATCCGCGTAATGCAGGTTAATCCCAGCGAAGTATCCACGGCATTCAACAGCACTGAACGCACCGAACTTGCCGAAGCAGCCAATAAACTTACCTCTGTTGAAATTGCACATACCATAAAATCTATGTTGGAAATGGATGACCGGGGAATGATACCCGAAGTTACCGTTTGGGCAAGCAATCCATGGGACAAGAAGTAGCTTAGCTCTTGCTTATCCTGTACTTCAAAATATCTGTATAACTGTCTGACGCACCTTTTCCTTTTACCGCAACTTCAAGACTTCCCTTTTGCAAAGGCAGTTTTATTGTGTATTGGTGTCCGTTCCTGTACATATAATGCCATTCCGAATTATTGATAAAAGCTATTTCCACATCCTCGTCAGATTCTATTACAAAGGTGTATTCAGGGGCAGCGGTTATGGAGGCGCTCAGCGGAAATTTGATGGTCTTAAGATGATATTTGGTATCGTAGGCCTGTGGTAGTTCCGGAACATTGTTCAACATGGCTTTGCCTAATAAACGGCGGGCATCAAAGCCCAGTTTAAAGATATACTCATCAAGGTCAGGCATTTTTACATATTGATTCAAAGAGATGTGCTGCGGTATCAGGGTCCACTTTTCTTCTGCCGGATAATGCTTGAAAAGGAACTCGTAAGGGTCGGTATCAAACCAATAATCATCAAACTCCTGGTGCGATAATGCTTTGCCTGCAATATCGTCTGCGCGGCTGCTTCCCCAGGTTACATCCATCAGGCGCCATTTCCCATCGGCCTTAACGGCATTCCAGGCGTGATTGGTGGAAGTGATTTTTTCGGAAACATTATAGCCAAATGCCTTGGCGTAACCGGAAATTACCTGCGCCTCCAGCCCCATGGAATCGGCTAAGGCTTTATATAACCTGCTATAGCCTTCGCAAACCGCTACCCGGTTTTTAAAAACGGCATTTGGCGATACATCGCTATAGTTTTTGGTGTTGTAACCGTTGTCATCGTAATGTATGTTGTTGGCTATCCAGCTATAAATGCTCCTGGCTTTTTCAATATCATTTTTAGCACCCTTTTTAAGGTAAGTAGCCAAAGAAGTTATACTGCTTTCGGCAGTTTTTGGCGTTGCCCTGGCATATTTATCAATGGCTTTAAAATCATCGCGGCCAAAGCTATTCAGGTTACTTATTAGCAGGATCAATAACAGGGTTAGTGTGGGATATCTCATTAATTGTTGAATTTGTAAGTTAATACCCCGAACAGATGGGAGGTAACCTTCAAAAGCAATAAATTAACGAAAACGGTACTCTAAATATTTTGTAACAGAAGTTAAGTGTCCTAAATATCTCCCAATAAAGGGCGTAAAAGTATTTCCTCTACTACCGCGTTCTCCGATAGGTTATAAATATCCCAAACTATGTTTGCAATGTCCGCCGCCTTCATAAATCGCGAATCGGGCAATTCGGTTCCATCCCATGATTCGGTGCGGGTAGCACCAGGTATCAGCGAGGTTACTTTAATGCTGTATGGTTTTAGCTCCTCGCGTAGGGCTTTAGATAAGCCCAGCAACGCAAATTTTGAAATACTGTATGAACCGCCATCTCTGTACGCTTGTAGGCTGGCCACAGAACACATGTTAAAGATGTGCCCCGATTTTTTTGCAATCATTTGTGGTAACAGCCACCTGCTGGTATAGTAGGCACTGTAAAGGTTGGTTTCCATTATTTGCTCAAAGGTCCCTTCTGCTTCATTAAATACCTGGCCCGGCAAAAACACCCCTGCATTGTTTATTAAAATATCAACGGCACCAAATTCTTTTAAAACGCTATCGGCAAAATTTTTCAACTCATCTTTCTTCCTTACATCGCATTTTGCGGTTAATATTTTGTTACCCGGTTTCTGTAGTTTTGATTTAAGTTCTTCAAGATCCTTTTCGGAGCGGGCGCAAACAGCAACATCAAATCCTTCTGCAGCAAATTTTTCGGCAATGGCCCTTCCCAATCCTTTTGTGGCCCCTGTAATTACTATCTTCTTGTTCATGTTGCAAACATA
Organism: Bacteroidota bacterium; assembly: GCA_028288545.1. Classification (GTDB taxonomy): domain Bacteria; phylum Bacteroidota; class Bacteroidia; order Chitinophagales; family LD1; genus Bog-950. Next base: position 3,828 of record JAQBNQ010000533.1, on the reverse strand, counting down.
ACTAAAAGGCCGCTTTGCTTATAAACGCTCTTTAATTCACCTTATAAGCAGGAAATGATAAATTTACTATTCATTGTTATGAAAAAAATATACCTGTTTTCGGCTTCCCTGCTTTTGTTTGTTCAATTTGTTTCGGCAACTACCTGGTTAGTTGGTCATACACGCACCTACACCCTGCCAAGCCAGGTTTCCACTTTGGTTCAAAACGGCGATACGGTGGTGATCGATTCTTTTACTTATAATTCGGATGTGGCGCAATGGAATGCCAGCAACCTTTTGATAAAAGGAACCGGTGGCTTTGCGCATTTGCAGGCAAACGGCCAAAGTTACGGCGGTAAAGCTATTTGGGTCATCAATGGTAATAACACCGTAATTGATTCAGTTGAATTTTCGCTCTGTACCTGTGTTTCTTTAAACGGAGCAGGTATTCGTCAACAGGGTACAAACCTTACCGTGAGGCATTGTTATTTCCATGATAACGAAGATGGGATTTTAACTACAAGCGACTCGCTAAGCGATATTTTAATAGAACATACTGAGTTTTATAATAACGGCCACGGAGATGGTTACTCGCATAATCTATATATCAATCATGTGCGTAGTTTAACCTTTCAGTATAACTACACGCACCATGCAAAAGTCGGGCATGAGTTAAAAAGCCGCGCTTTCAATAATTATATCCTGTATAATCGTTTTGCCGATGATTCGGATGGCACTGCCAGCCGGGCAATGGATATACCAAATGGCGGCCTGGCCATCATTATAGGCAACGAAGTTGAAAAAGGCCCACAGGCGCAAAACGGTAATATATTAGAGTTTGGATTGGAAGGCTTAACCAATCCGGGGCCGCATCAATTGGTGGTAGTGAATAATACTTTTGTTAACGACCGAAGCAGCGGCAGCTTTTTGGATATCCAGAAACTTTCGGACCTATGCAAGGCTTATAACAACATATTTGCCGGACCCGGTACTGTTATTATATCCGATTCAACCACAATTGATACTGCTAATAATCTTGTTACAACGATTGGCAGTGCGGGGTTGGTAGATGCAGCCAACTACGATTATCATCTTGTTTCCGCATCACCTGCTATAAATGCGGGTACAAATCCCGGTACAATTGGTGCGTATCCTTTAACGCCAATGTATGAATACCAACACCCTTTGGCTGTTGGCAATAGAAACGTTAATGGAACACTTGATATAGGAGCGCATGAATTTGGTATTGCCACCTCCGCCACTACTTTGAGCTCGAACGCACCCACCATATTTCCCAATCCCTCAAATGGGCTGTTCGAGGTTCATTTTATTAATTTGGTGGATCAAAATGCAGAATTTGAGTTGCTGGATGCCACCGGAAGTATAATTTTGAAAAGGAGAATAGATAATAGTTCGGATAAAATCGTTTTTTTTGAACCACAACTATCCTCGGGTCTGTATTTTGCCCGTTTGATTGGTTCGGAATATTCAATGACGCAAAAAGTGCTTGTTCAACATTAATAGAACTATATGCTAAGAAGATTTCTTTCGGTATTAGCTGGTGTAGCGGTGGCAATGGCCATTATTTCTTTGCTCGAATTTGGCTCTGAAAAACTGTATCCGCCTCCTTCCATTAAAGACTATAACAATGCCCAGGCCCTGGAACGTATTATGAGTCAAATGCCGGTGAAGGCTTTTTTATGGCTGCTGGTAGGATATGCCCTGGGTTCCTTTGCCGGTGGTGCAACTGCTACCGCCATATCTGGCAGGCAGATGAGTGCGCCTGCGCTGATAACAGGAGGGATAGTAATGATAGGAGGTATTATGGACCTGGTACAAATACCACACCCTTTGTGGTTTGTTATAGTTAGTTTATTCATGTATATCCCTTTTGCGGCGCTGGGATATTTTGTGATGAAAAAGAAGACCTGAAAAGAACACTCTGTTTTAAAAGCACCCCCAAATGAGATCACTGGATAAGATATCGGAATTAATTAAGGCGAAGGCGAACGATAAACTGGAGGATTTTTTGAAAGAAAATCCAGAAGTGTTTAACGGGCTAACCGAACAGGGTATTTCGTATTTAATGTTTGCCATTTATTGCCGCAATAAGGCAGCCATTGAACTAATCAGGAAGAATAAAAACTGGATTGATATTTATGAGGCTGCTGCCATTGGCGAGTTACCTGATATTAAAACCATGGTTGAAAGGAATCGTAACTCAGTAAATTCTTACTCCACAGATGGGTTTACTCCCTTAGGGCTTGCCAGTTTTTTTGGTCATTTGCCGGCGGCCCACTACCTGATTGAAAATGGTGCCGACGTTAATATTATTTCCAAGAATCTGTTTAAGGTGGCACCAATACATTCTGCCTGTGCTATTTCGCACTACGAATTGGCAGAGTTGCTATTATCCAGAGGCGCAAACGTAAATGCAAAGCAAATATCTGATGTTACGCCTTTGCACGAGGCAGCGCATAATGGTCACACAAAACTGGTTGAACTGCTGCTTATACATGGAGCCCACGTAAACGCAAAAATGGAAACAGGGCAAACTCCACTGTTTATGGCTGAAGAGAATTCATACTTTGAAACTGCCGAAGTGCTAAGAAACCATGGCGGGGTTTAATCAAAGTATTCCCATAAAGGTTTTACCAAAGCAATAAGTATTATCGGACCAATTAACCCTGCAACAGCAAAAAGCGGGTTGGAGCCTGCATATAAATTAAATGGAAACAGCAGCAAGGCCGTTGTTACCAATCCATAAACGCCTATCTTTTTCCACATCCAGGTAGCATATCCGAACCCGGCATTTGTCACTCCGATCAGGGCTAATACATAAACCACCCAGCCGGGCAACCCGGGAAGTGCAGAGGCAATGGTTGCACCAAATGCGATATAAAAAAGAGCTGTTAGCAGGTTTAGTACAATGCTTACCCCTAAAAAGGCTGTGAGGCACCCTCCGCGTTGGCGCAGGTGAGCAGTATCCTCAGGCTGAATGTAATTAGATTGATCTTCGGGTTGTATCTCTTCCATGCGGGTAGATTTTAAAACAATATAGATATAAAAATCAAATACTGTTTGCGTTAAGCGCAGGAATTATGAGCTGTTTACTTGGGATTGCAGTAGTAGTTTTCCTTGATGTAGTAGGTTATACCATCGTGAATAGAACTGCTGTTGTCACACACATCTGTTTGGTCGCTCAGTTTATTGCAAACAAAGCCCGAATCCTGGAAAGCGTATAAAAACGAATCAACCCTAAGTTGCAGGTTATCCTTATTGGCGCAGGTGATATGGGCTATAGACGAATCGCTTTTAGAAACGCAGTAGGCGCAGTACTGCTTGCACTGGTAGCAAACCTTTTTACAGGCAGCTGTCATAAGCAAAACGCACACACAAAGGGCCAGCAGTATCTTTCTCATTAGTTTCAAACGCAAGGTTGGCAAATTATTTTTGGCTAATGCAAATAAAATAATTTTCTTTGCACCGTTATAGGCGGCGAAGTCCAGGTTTATTTTGGGCCAAGCCTTAAAAGGGAATCCTGTGAAATTCAGGAGCAGTTCCCGCTGCTGTAAGTTCTAAAGAAGTTCTGACATACTTTGCCACTGTTCCGATAAAGCGGGACGGGAAGGCGTCAGAAGAGAACGAGCCAGAAGACCTGCCTTTAACACAATATTTTAAGCTTTCGGGAAGAAAAGCTGCGAATTGAAACAGTGCACAGTTTCCATTCCTTCTTCATTTTTTCGGGGCGATTTTTTCAAACTTTTTAAAAATTCAGCAATGAAAAAAATCAACCTGTTTTTAACCGCGATATTTTTCGCAACGCTTATTCAAGCTCAGTCTGTAGCA
>JAQBNQ010000514.1 GCA_028288545.1 Bacteroidota bacterium | reverse complement strand
GATTAAAGTACTCAAAACCTCCTTATTGCTTGTGGCAGTTTTGGTAGCCAAAACTGCATTTTGCGTTTCGGGGCATCAGGGGAGTGACGGTTCTACTGACCTTTACGAACAAGAGGAGCAAACGCTGCTAAAGCGAATCAGTTTTGAAAAGGGCCGCATTGCCAATGATTATCATAGTGCCGATGCACATTTGTTTAACATGGTTGATAGCGTTACAAATTTTATCCTTGTTCAACGTGTTACAAAAGAAAAACGCAACCTGTATTTATCTCGCTTACAGGTATTTCTTGCCAACATCAGCCGTTACTATTCCGATAATTATTTGAAGTCGGGGACCTACATGGCAGCCCTGGGCTATTACCCTGTAATGATAGAATGGGATGAAAAGGACGAATTGCTGCGCAACCTCAAAAGGTACTCGCCATTTTCTATTAAAGCTACTAAGCTGATTCCGGGCGAAACTGTTGCGGAAGATTTTTTGACCGATTACATGAACGACCATCCTGATGATATTTTCAGGTATGTGGAAGAGTTTGACGATAGGAAGTGTGCACTAAAGGTGCTTGAAAAGGCTACAAAACTTGCCCCGGAATCTGCTAAAAGATATTACTCAAACATTACCACTGTAAACGATATTTTACGAACCAGCCGCGATCCTTTTGTAAAAAAATCGTACGATATATTCGGCAAGTATGGAACAAGATCGAGGGCTTATTTATTGTTAGCAGCCTTAGTTAAACACGAAATGACGGTTGACGCAGCTGACTCAATTGGCAACAATGCGCCTATGATGTTTGCACGGCTTGTAAAACAGTCTGAGAAACCTGACGCTGCTTTGAATTATTCCAGCTGCAGATACCTAGATATTTATTCGGCCGATGTATTGCGCGAAACAAACCGGATTTCGCTCACTTCAACCAACGACTTTGAGCAGTTCCGCCGCTATGCGCCCGATGAAATGTTTGTGTTATTGGGATATGGCTATAAAGAAATAACGCTTAAAACTTTTCAGAACCTGCTTGCTATTGTTTCAAAAAGGAGAAACGGGGCACCAATAAATGGTGTTATGATAACCTCCATGGACAAAACAAAGTTAAAGGACCTTGTGGTTTATTGCGATTCCAACCACATGTTGGATGAATTGTTAGGCCTTGTAGATGACGAGCGGAAAAATTACTTATTGGCCCTGGCAACCCTGGAGGAAAAGGAAAACCTGGTTCCACCGCTAAAAACATTCTCCAAAGATAAATTGAGCGCTAGGAAAATGCCTGCTGATAAAAATTTAGATGCCATTGCAAAAGCACGGCCGCCTAAGGCCGTTGCCCCAGATACTATTGCGGCATTGGCAGTTGTTACGCCACCCGTGCAAAGGAAAGATGAGCCGCGCAAAGAGGTTATTGCCGGTACAGTTGAACCGTCTACGGTTTCCTCCATCAGTTCAAGGGCGGCAAGGACCGATATAGTACCTACCGCGGTAGAAGCTAAAAACGATGTGCTGCCGGTTCCGATAGGCGATGTTGAACCGGTTAAGATCGTATTGGACAACAAAACAAGGACCATCATTTCTTTAAAGAAAAATATTTTACGCACCATACAGGATATACCTGCAATAATGAATAAGGATTACGGAGAAGAAGTGTTGCTATACGCTGCAGAAAAAGAGCCGGACGAAGTGTTCAAGAAAATTGAGGCATTCAAAACTAAATTTTACTGCATCAAGGTATTAGAGCAATGTGCGCTTAATGCACCGGTTTCGGTAAAGCGGTATTTATATAACCCCAACCACCCGGTTAACTATCTGCTACAATACAGCAAAAATCCGACGGTAAAAAAAATACTTGAAATAAATGCTCATATCGGATATCATAGCAAACCATTGCTATTAGTGGATGATATTATCAGCGGTAAGATCACCGCTAAGGATGCGGTAGCAATAAGTACTGACCCTAATAAATTATTCAGCGCAGTGGTAACCATCATTTCGCGCCCTTCATTTATTGGCAAGTACAGCATTGACCACGAAATGCGCGATTATAGCCTGCGCTTCATTCGCGAGATAAATGATAAGATAGCCAACGGTACTGCCCAGCCATTCAGTTCTGTAGAAAATTTCAGTTCGACAGATCTTTACTTTTTAATGCTTTATGGTAGAGATGAAGTTTTTACCTCCACATTTAACGGGCTGTTCAACCGCTTTATGCAGAAACTTCCTAATGACGACGGGAATGCTTTTTTGAGTGCCGTTAACTATAACCAGTTCCGCGATTTTCTTTCGTTGTGCTCAAGCTTTGGTACTATGCCCGAGTTTCTATCCAAATTTTCGCCCGAAGCAAAAGGGCGTTTGCTGAGCTCCTATCTCGCCAATCTTGAGAATAAGAAAGATGACCTTTCAACCATTGTGTTGATTGCACAGGCGATTTCCACATTAAATGATAACCAGTTATTGGCTACGCTTCAAACCAACATTAAGAGAGAATACGACCGGGTAAAGCTGGCAAATAACCAGGTGGGAATATCCATTTACGGAGTGCTTTCGAGCATGATATCTGGTAATGCGAAGGTTGAGACCAATTGGTTTAAAACCGTAGCGCAGCAGTTCAGTACTATGCCGGCCAGCACTCTGTCATCTGAGTTTCTTTTTACTGATGGCGCCTGTGTTGAGCAAATGTATTTTTATGATGATGAAGATGGCAGAAGTTCGTTCACCAATTTTATGAACACCTACAAGAATCAATCTGCCTGGACAGTGGATGACCGCAATACCTA
>JAQBNQ010000510.1 GCA_028288545.1 Bacteroidota bacterium | reverse complement strand
GAAACCTACCGGGCCATGATGGATGAGGGATTCACACAGTTTATTACGGTATGGGGGCTTGAAGCTATTGACGGAAAAACAATTCCTTACGATTCGATCAGCAAAAAGAAATGGTATTTGCGCAAATTTTTTGAACCAACCAATACCCGCGATTCACGCGCTTATTACGGTTATATGCGCGATGCCGTTATGTTTAATGACGAACAGTTGAATACTCATTCCGATGCGTTTAACGGCGCCTTAGGCCAGGGCGGCGGCTATGGACACGTGTATAATAAAACTGCTACTATGCTGTTTAGTCTGCAGTACGTGTTGGGAGATTCTCTGTTTTCTGAAGCGATGAAAAATTATGTAGCGCAATGGAAATTTGCGCATCCTTATCCCGAAGATTTCCGCAACTCCGTTAGCCACTTTACACACATCGACCTCAATTGGTTTTTTGATGAGTGGATTGAAACCACCAAGAACATCGATTATAAAATTGGCAAGATCAAAAAAGGAGAATTCAAAAACCAATACGTTATCCGCTTAAAAAGAAAAGGCAGAATGCAAATGCCCATCGACCTTCGTGTAATATCAAAAAAGGATTCGGTTTACAACTTCTACATCCCCAACACCTGGTTCGAAAAAAGCGACGACAATCAACAAGCCAGGTACGACAGCATGAACAAAACCTTATGGCCTACCACCCAAGTAAGCTCTACACCCCAGCCGAAAACGGGAAACAGTAAACCTGCCTCGCCGGCAGGTAAACCGAAAACTGTCACCCTCCCTAAGTGGTACGGCTGGGATAAACTTCAACCCACCTATGACGCCGTGGTAACTGTTCCGGGTGGAATTAAAAATGTAATTCTCGATCCCAGCAATCGCATGGCTGATATCAATATGCTCGACAATCATAAAAAGAGCGATGTTGAATTTCGTTTTGATTCGCACATTTATCCGTTTCCATCCTGGAGAAAATACCGCATTTATATGCGCCCCGATGTTTGGTGGAATGCCTACGATGGCGTTAAGCTTGGGCTAAGCGTAAACGGTAACCTGATGGGTGTAAAGCATAATTTCACTTTCGTGGCATGGGTTAATACGCATCTGGCACAAGGCGGTTCGCGTTATGGATTTGATAAAGAGGTTGATAAAAAAGCCGGATGGTTCAGCTATCGTTTTGATTACTCCAACGCAGTTGATAAGGTGATAAAAAAAGGAACGATCTACTTTCACAGTCAATGGCTGGATGGATACGAGATGTACAAGTTCGGGTTGTCAAAAATATTCCCTCAAAATTTTACAGCAGATATCAATATCAAAGCCTTTACCCGCAATAAAGAGGAGTGGAGAAACTACCTGCTTTACCCCAACGAGTGGGACGCCATGTGGACCAATGGCCATAAATTTAACGGCTCCATTAATCTTTCGCTTACCTACACTTATGCCCGCGATAAGTTTAATGGTTTCCTAACCGCCCATGTCCGCTCTGGCATCCTTACTTCTGCATTTGATTATAATTACTTCGACCTCACTTCAGTATTAAGAGCCTCCGCCTCTAAATTCGATTTCCGCACCAGGGTGTATGGCCGTTATGGAACCGGTACCAATGTGCCAAGCGAAAGCTCCTTGTACTTTGCCGGTGGAAACCCCGAGGAGATGATGGATAGCAAATACTATCGCGCTGCAGGTTTTGTACCACAAAGTTGGGCCGGCCAATATGGTTCTGATGTTAATCACTTGCAATTTGGTGGCGGTTTAAATATGCGCGGTTATGCCGGCTACTACCTCGCCGAAACGGATAAAAATAAAGTGGTAGTGCCGGCTTACAAAGGCCCCTCTGGTCTTGCTTTAAATGAAGAGATCGATTTTAACCGAATCGTAACCGTCAAAAATGCCTGGCTTAAAGAGCACTTTACGCTCAACACCTATTTATTTGGCGATGTTGGCAGCATCGGATACATCAACAGTAGCAACCAGCAACAACTTTCTTCAGTGCGTTTCGATGCCGGTGCAGGATTGGCCTTTACTGTAAAAAAGTGGGGTTCGTTACAAGGAATCAAGCCGCTGACTTTTAGGTTTGATGTGCCGTTTTACCTCAGCAGCACTCCCTTCGGCGACCCGAATCATTTTAAATTCCGTTGGGTCGTTGGCATTGGAAGAACGTTTTAAACTTAAGCCAATAAATATTTTAGCTCAAATAACATCAACCTTCCATCATCATCTGCTACCAGCAAATGTTCACAGCTATTATCAAATTTAAGAGACTCGATTTTTCTGTCTGAAACTTTGATGGTGGTTATTGTCTTCTCATTGGCTACATCAAATAATATGAGATTGCCCTGGCTATCACCAAACACGTAGTAATTATTTTTGTTGTTGTAGTCAGCCTTGTAATAATCTTCCTTAATGGTAATTACTCGGGGTGTAGACTTGGGTATTAGCGGCCATATTTTTATTCCTTCCCCATGTCTGTAAGCCATTAATTCAGTATTCCCATTGATAAAACTTAAATGCTGAGGCCACTCACAGTCAAAACTTAATTTCACCGAGCCATCCGCCACTTCCACTACTTTTATCTTCCCATTTTCACCAGCCACTGCCAGCATGGTTTCATTGGCAGAAAGACTCATAGCATAAATTTGCTTTCCAAATCCCTTTAGCCGTTGCACAGTCGAGCTTTTGCTGAAAGGATAGTTGCCGTTTTTATCAATCTCTTTTAACCACAAGGACACATTGCCATTCATCGCCCCATTAATAAAATACTTTGATGAAACGATGGTTGAACTAACGCCGTTGGAATGCAAATTGGCCGCATAGTCTGCAGCTCGGGAATGACTGTTTTCTACAAGGTCTTTACCTTTATTATCAAAAATGCGCACGTAACCATTCTCGCCATAGCCCGCTACCAAATTTCCTGAATCCTTATCCCATCCAACACTAAAAGCGGAATCGTAGTTGCGGTCCTTTATATCATGAAGCGGCGCCAGGGTTTTTGCATCATAAATTTTCAGCGGGCTTTCAATCGCCGCCACCGCTATTTTCGAATTGTCCCAACTAAACGCCATTTGCGGAATCGCCGTACAGGCTACTTTAGTAATCAACGCTTTATAGTTCGATTTCATATCCTGGTCCGATAGAGCCATAAGGTCCCTTTAATTTTTTTATAATGTTTTTCAATATTAATTATCTTTCATAGATAACCCAAGCGGCCTTCATAAATTCCCTGCGCTACTTCAAAAAAATGCGCAAATTTGCATTGTCTAAAGTCTAATATCTTGTGTCTGATGTCTAACTCTAATATCTAATGTCTAGCCCAAAAGTTGCTGCCTTTCGCAAAACCACCTTCAACTCCGCCCACAAACTTTATCGTAAAGACTGGAGCGATGAAAAAAATAAAGAAGTATTTGGCCTTTGCGCTAACGAACATTACCATGGCCACAACTACCGGTTGGATGTAAAAGTGGTTGGCGAAATAGATCCTGAAACGGGATATGTAATCGATCTTAAATTACTAAACGACCTCATCGAAAACGAAGTAAAAGAACGGTTCGATCACAAGAACCTCAACCTCGACTGCCCCGAATTTAAAGACCTGAACCCCACCGGCGAGAACATTGTGGTGGTTATACATAACCTCTTAAGAGCAAAACTCTCTACTAAATACGAATTGCAGGTTAGGCTTTGGGAAACTGAAAGGAACTATTTTGAGTACCCGGTGTAGGCTGATATTATAAAGCTTAACCTCTATTCCAAAGCAAATGAGATGCATTAGACTTGTTGGTCACAATTAATCGCGGATATTCCGGGTGACTTTTTTACTCTACTGTTACGCTTTTAGCTAAGTTTCTTGGCTGGTCAACGTTACAACCGCGTAATACGGCTATGTGATATGAAAGCAATTGAAGCGGGATGGTAGCGACAAGAGGCTCCAGGTATTCTTTTGTTTCGGGGATCTCAATCACGTAATCGGCCATTTTCCGGACCTTGTCATCGCCTTCGGTTACAATAGCAATGATCTTTCCTTTACGTGCCTTTACTTCCTGTATATTACTGATCACCTTTTCGTAAATGCTGTTTTTTGTAGCGATAACAACCACCGGCATTTCTTCGTCTATCAATGCGATTGGGCCGTGCTTCATTTCAGCGGCAGGATAACCCTCGGCGTGGATGTAGGATATTTCTTTCAGTTTAAGGGCACCCTCCAACGCCACCGGAAATCCATAACCGCGACCCAGATACAGGGCGTTTTTTACATCCTTAAATATTTTAGCCAATTCAATTACCTGCGCTTCGCATTTAAGCGTTTTTTCAACTTTTCCGGGTATACTGGTCAATTCCGCAAAAGCATCGCGCAAATCTTGTTTGGTAGCCATTCCGCGTAGTTCCGCAAAGCCAAAAGCCCAAAGGGTAAGCACGGCTACCTGGGCAGTAAAAGCCTTTGTAGAGGCCACACCTATCTCCGGTCCTGCATGGGTATATGCACCAGCATGAGATGCACGTGGAATTGAGGAGCCCACCACATTGCATAAACCAAAAATGGTTGCGCCCTTTTCCTTGGCAAGTTCAATCGCTGCCAGCGTATCTGCAGTTTCGCCGGATTGTGAAATGGCAATCACTAAGTCTTCCTCATTTATAACGGGATTCCGGTAACGGAACTCTGAGGCGTATTCGACTTCAACCGGAATGCGGGCAATATCTTCAAACAGGTACTCGGCTACCAAGCCAGCGTGCCATGATGTTCCACAGCCAACAATTATGATGCGCTTCAGGTTCTTGATCTTACCTTCGTACTCCTTTAAACTGCGCATTGCAAACGAGGCGGTTTTAGGATCAAATCTTCCACGTAGCGAGTCGTAAATAGAGCGCGGCTGCTCGTGAATTTCCTTTAGCATAAAGTGAGTGTATCCACCCTTCTCTATGGCCTCCAGGTTCATCTCCAGTTTTTGTATGTACGGTATCTTCTCAATGTTCTCGATGGTTTTAATACTGAGTTTACCATCCTTTATATAGGCGATCTCGCCATCATTCAAATAACTGACATTGCGGGTGTACTCAATAATCGGTGTAGCATCGCTGGCCATAAAATACTCCCCATCGCCAATACCAACTACCAGCGGGGAGCCTTTACGTGCCCCTATTAACTTGGTAGGGTCGTTCTTTGATATAATTACAATGGCGTAAGCGCCTACTACTTCATGCAAGGCCAGGCGCACTGCTTCATCTAAAGAAGTGTGAGTGTTCTGTTGTATATCTTCAATTAAATGGGCGAGTACCTCAGTATCGGTATCGCTCACAAATTTATGTCCGCGTTTGGTTAACTCCTCTTTAAGCGTTGCATAGTTTTCGATGATGCCATTATGAATAATCGCTATCTCGCCGCTTTGCGATAAATGTGGATGCGAATTTACATCGTTCGGTTCTCCGTGTGTGGCCCAGCGGGTGTGTCCCATTCCCAGGCTGCCCGAAACATTTTTGGCTTTCGCATTATTCTCCAAATCGGATACTTTGCCTTTGCATTTATAAATATTAAGACTGCCATTTAATAGAGCAACACCGGCGCTATCATAGCCACGGTATTCTAATCTTTTCAGTCCTTTTATAAGAATGGGGTAGGCCTCACGGTGCCCGATGTAAGCAACTATTCCGCACATAAGCTTATAGTTTTGTGTAAGTAACTACTAAAGATACCTTGTAATTTTTATCAGTTAAAGAGTTTCCGATAACCACTCTTTCCGAACTTCCACCTGCGGAGGGAACCTGCACGAAGAAGCCGTTATTATTATAAACTCCCTGTAACAGCTTCTGGAAATATTTGGTAGCA
>JAQBNQ010000483.1 GCA_028288545.1 Bacteroidota bacterium | reverse complement strand
CCTGCCAATGCCATAAGGCTGTGCAATAGCCTGCAATGCCTGGATAGATTTAGTTGGATGATCATATTTTTCATCACCAATGGCCACCAATTCGCCTTTTTCAAAAGTAAGCACAAGGACTTTTAATTCAGATGCAGTAACCTGTGTAGGCCATGCTTCTTAAGGTAAGCCAAGGTTTGATGTTAAAGTTTCTTTACCACCAACAGATGTACCCCAGATACCTTTGTTGATAGAGTATTTGGCTTTCTCGAAGTTCATATCAACACCATGTTTTTTCAGGTATTCGATCTCTTCTTCACGGCTCAGTTTCAGGTCGCGGATAGGGGTGATGATCTTAACTTCCGGAACAAGGATGTTAAAGATCATATCGAAACGTACCTGGTCATTACCGGCACCGGTACTACCGTGGGCAACAAACTCGGCACCAATTTCTTTGGCGTAGTTAGCAATAGCAGTTGCCTGGCTTACGCGCTCGGCACTTACTGATAGCGGGTAGGTGTTGTTTTTTAATACGTTGCCGTAAATTAAAAAGCGTACGCAGGTATTGTAAAAGTTTTCAGTTTCGTCAACCACATGGTGTGAAGTTACGCCCATTTTATAAGCACGTTCCTCAACGCCTTTTAACTCTTCCTCGCTGAAACCACCGGTATTTACAATAACCGAATGAACCTCGTAACCAAGATCCTGTGTTAAATAAATACAGCAAAATGAGGTGTCTAAACCTCCGCTATAAGCTAATACTACTTTTTTCATTTTTTAAGGTTAAAGGCGAAAGGTTAAAGGTAAAAGGTTTCGCCTTGTATGTTTTCTAATTTAAAGGTTATCGCTTCTCAAAAATTTAATAAAACCAATTAGCATCGCTTTCACTTCATTAATTGAGTTATTTGTTTTATCATAAATCTCCTGCGGTAAAAATCCGAGGTCATAAATCAAATAGCAAGTGTATTCCACTTCATGTGCCGAACCCAGGGCATTGTCTAAGTAATGCGCAAAGTCTTTATCTGTATTCTTACCACAGCCCTCAACTATATTTAAGGGGATGGAATAAGTAGACCTCCGCAGTTGGTTTGTTAGGGCAAATTGCTCTTCACGTGGCATAATCGGTAATATATCGGCATAAACCTGCTTTGTAAGCATATGCGCTTTTTCCCAAACATCAAGTTTCTTATAATCTCTCATCGTTTAATGCAGCTACCTTTTACCTTTCGCCTTTAACCTTTTACCTAAACATCGTGGCCTATGCGTTTTTTTATAGCGTTTTCAATACGCTCAAGCAATGTTGCCTTGTGCGTAATGCGCTGCATTTTTTCTTCATACTCTTTCTGTTTTTCAGCAGGATCGAAGAGCATGGCGGTGCACATGCAGTTTTTGCGGCCTTTGCTGGTTAAAATATCAAAGTTTACGCAGCTTTTGCATCCTGCCCAAAAATTCTCGTCCTGGGTAAGCTCGGAATATGTAACGGGTTCATAACCAAGATCTGAGTTGATCTTCATTACAGCCAATCCGGTTGTTAAGCCAAATATTTTGGCATGAGGGTATTTAGTGCGCGATAACTGGAAAATGCGATGTTTGATAGCCTTTGCCAATCCTGCCTTACGAAACTGCGGATTAACAATAAGGCCTGAGTTGGCCACGAAGTCGCCATGGCTCCATGTTTCAATATAGCAGAAACCAGCCCATGTACCGTCTTTATGAAGTGCGATAACAGCTTTGCCTTCCAGCATTTTATTAGCAACATATTCGGGTGAGCGTGTGGCTATACCTGTACCGCGAGCCTTGGCCGATTCGGCCATCTCATCGCAAATTTGTGGGGCATAATCAACATGCTGAGCAGTAGCAACCTGAATATCAAAATCTTGTATTGTCATTTAAATAGATAATTACCGTGAAATTAATTGGCTTTATCAGCCTTAAATAATTAGATGGTTTTTTTTAAAAGAAGTTTAAAAAACTCTTTTTGTGTGAGCAGGAGAAAAATTAATTCAAACCCGTGGCATGTAGGTCCTTCGTCGGAGAGGGCAGTTTAAAAAAACAGTTGAACCCAAGGCAGCGGCAGCCGGAGCAAATGTTGCTCTTGTTGCGGGCTTATTTAAGCTTGGTTGATTCATTTTTGTATTGAATTACTGTGTTTTTAATTTGGCTGCAAATTAGGCTATAAATTTTTATTTATACAAGAAAAAAATGCGATTATTTGTGGGGAGGAGAATGGTTGATTGAGTTGATTAGGTGAGTGGTTTAATTTTCTTTGTAAATATTTGATTTACATACAGAACCATTTACCTAATCAACTCAATCAACCACTCACTTTTTCTCCATAATATCATTGATGATCATATCAGCATGAACGCGGGAGTTTTCAATGAACCAAAGGTGCGTATCCATACCGCCGCAAACAACGCCGGCAAGGTATAAACCGGGCATATTTGTTTCCATGGTTTCGGAATTATATTGGGGGATAAATTTATCTTCAGAAAGAATGATGCCAAGTTTTTTCAGGAACTCGAAATTGGGTTTATATCCCGTCATTGCCATTACGAAATCATTGGGGATGGTAATTAATCCTTCGGGAGTTTGGATATCTACCTCATTTTCGCGAATAGCTTCCAGGTTGGAATTAAAATTAGCTTTACTGCTCCCTTCTTTAATGCGGTTAATG
>JAQBNQ010000473.1 GCA_028288545.1 Bacteroidota bacterium | reverse complement strand
CATCGCAATTCCCTTCTTTTCTTTTTTCGCTGGCAGGAGGCATAATTTCAGATAGATATAACCGGCATAAAGTATTGATGTTTACGCAGGTGGCCTCGATGATACAAGCGCTGTTACTGGCCATTTTAACGCTAACCGGGCATTATACTCTTTGGCAAATACTGGCGCTAAGCGTTATACTTGGCGTTATCAATGCTTTTGATGTTCCCGCCCGGCAGCCGCTGGTACACCAATTGATAACCGATCGGGCTGATTTACCCAATGCCCTGGCAATAAATTCTTCCATGGTAAATCTTGCCCGCCTGGTTGGCCCCGCTTTATCCGGTATCGTGCTTGGAAAATTTGGAGCAGGTGTTTGTTTTCTTTTAAACGCAATCAGTTTTGTTGCGGTAATCGCTTCGCTGTCGTTTATGAAGTTACCAAAGTACACTGCGCCTTTGGTCAAAAAGAAAATCGCATCCGAAATTTCTGAAGAATTTACGTATTTGAAGAACACTCCTTCAATCAGTATTATTTTGATTGTGCTGGCTGCGATTTGCCTGTTGGTTTTGCCTTATGATACCCTAATGCCCGTTTTTGCTAAAGTTATTTTTAACGGCGACGCCACCACCTTTGGCTACATATTCAGTTTTATAGGGTTTGGAGCCATTAGCGGTACTTTGTTTTTGGCTTCTTTAAAACCGGGCACCGACCTTAACCGGGTATTGCTTTTTAATATGGTTGGCCTGGGTGTTGTACTGATTCTTTTTTCGCGAATCAGTTATTTTCCATTAGCGATGGTGTTTGCGGTTTTATCAGGCTTTGCCGCGATGACGCAAAACACTATTTGCCTTACCATCATACAGGTGAATGCAGATGTACATATGCGGGGCCGGGTAATGGGCTATGTTGCCATGGCCTATTTTGGTATGTTGCCTTTGGGCAGCTTGCTGATAGGAGGCCTTTCGCAGCAAATAGGCTCACCGGATGCTATACTCTGCCAGGGCATTACTGCCATTGTTGTTTCTATTGTGGCAGCAAATTTTTTAAGACCCGGAAAACTGAAGGAAAGTGATAAGAGGCAATTTGAAGAAGCGGAGGAAACTGTGATCGAAAAAATATAACTGTTAATCACCAAACAATATTGGTATGGAACAAAACACACAACACAGCGCATTATTGGTAATGGATATGCAACCAACAATTCTTCGCCGGTTTAATGATACTTCCTTGCTTGTTAATAAAGTATCGGATGCCATTGCTTTTGCACGGCATAGGCAAATTCCGGTTATTTATGTTACTGTAGGATTCAGATCGGGGGCACCGGAAATAAGTGCTAATAACAAAGGTTTTACAGCAAGTAAACAGCAAATGCTTGCGGTGGATATGGATGAAATGCTAAAAATTCATCCTGCCCTGTTACCCGCGGTTGGAGAAATTACAGTTATAAAGCGTCGTATCAGTGCATTCACGGGCAGCGATCTTGAAGTTGTGTTGAGAGCGTTTAATATCAACCATCTTATATTAACCGGGGTTGCCACCAGTGGTGTTGTTTTATCAACAGTTCGCGAAGCAGCTGATAAGGATTACCGCTTAACCGTGTTATCGGATTGCTGCGCGGATGCTGATGAGGAGGTACACCGGGTACTAACAACTAAAGTATTTACGCGCCAGGCTGATGTGTTAATGTTGGAGGAATGGAAGCAATTATAGATTGCTTAACCGCTTAAAACATTTCCAACTGTTTGCTGCCGGTTGTGGGTGGCTTAGCTCTGCCAAAAACGGTACGCCCTCCATATTTATAAGATTCCCTTCGTTCCTTTTCTATTACCTTATCAAAGTTTGCATTTGGGGTGAAATCTTTCTCTAACATTTGCGCAACCGTAGATAAATTTTTTATGGCCAACTGCTTTTCTGAGTTATTTATTTTAGCTTTTTCTACCGACTCGCGCAGAATTTGAATCGTCTCGTCATACACCTTCAATGGCACCGGAAAAGGATGGCCATCCTTGCCGCCATGTGCAAATGAAAAGCGGGCAGGGTCAGTAAAGCGGGAAGGCGAGCCATGTATTACCTCGCTTACCAGTGCCAGTGATTGTATAGTTCTGGGTCCAACTCCTTTAAGCATTAATAGCGATTCGAAATCGCCCAACTCTTTTTCATGGGCTAATGCTAAAATACTTCCCAGGCGTTTTAGGTTTACATCTTTCGCACGTACATCGTGATGTGATGGCATTACAATCTTTTTAATTTCAGGAAACATCAGGGCCGGATCTTCCTTTACAATATTCAGAATATTGCTTTTGCTGTTTTGTGCCCTGGCATCGGTAAGGTTTAGTATTTCTCCCTGGTTTATGCCGTAAATACTTGTGTGCGGTTCCTCCAAAAAGGATTTCAACTGCTTTGAATGCCAATGATAACGTCGTGCCATTGCTGTGTTGTTATTCATGCCCTGCTGCACAACTGCCCATTCGCCATCACTGGATAAAATAAAAGAGTGCAGGTATAGCTGAAAGCCATCCTGCACAGCTGTGTTATCTACCTTTGCACTTAGTTTGCTGCATCGAACCAGTTCCGCTCCATTCAATCCTGTTTTATGCGCTATGGCAAGAAGTTCTGAAGGAGTTTCTTTCGAGAACCTTCCTTTTCCCCCACAAATATAAAGTCCTAACTCGTGCGACTTTGGGTTGATTGCCTTTTTTAAAGCGCCCATTACCGAAGTGGTAATACCGGAGGAGTGCCAATCCATGCCCATTACGCAACCTAATGCCTGAAACCAAAAAGGATCACTTAATTGACTAAGCACTTTTGATTTGCCATATTGTAAAATAATAGACTCAACAATGGCTCCGCCAAGTAAACTCATTCTCTGGGCCAACCATATGGGAACTTGTCCATAATGTAACGGAAGATCAGCGTGGCCTGTTCGGCCAAAATGCAATTTAGGCACGTGCGAAGTTATAAAAATGAGGGCCTTGCTTTTTCGAAAACGGTGTTAATATTCACAACAATTAGTTAGCAGAATGTTGCCCTGTTAAAATAAAAAGCAGGAATACATTTCTGTATCCTGCCCTAAAGCAAATCTTTCGATTTTTACTTCAATTATTAAACGCCAAAGACACTTAATTAGTTTATGAAAAGGAGCATTTATTAAGTTAAAATTGATTTTAACAACTTTGACCCTGATTAATGGTTATATAGAACATTGTTTCAAAGTGCATATAAAAGCTTCAAATTGATGGCCTTGGCCCTAATAATGGCATGTTTTTTTCTAAACAAAATTAAGCTGGCAGGAAATAGCTTAAGTTCAAACAGTATCAATTCTGAATCCCAATTGTGCAATTATTGAAAAGGGCTTTTAAAATAATTCTTAAGGTTATAGCGGGCATTACCGGCACCATTTTGGGGCTGGTTATCCTGTTTATAATTCTGTTGAGGCTGCCCTCGGTACAAAACTACGTTACACATAAGGCTGTGTCATTCATTTCATCCAAAACCCATAGCCGGGTTGAGTTGCACCGGCTTTATATTGATTTTCCAAAATCGCTGGTGGTAGAAGATCTTTTTGCTGAGGACATGAAGCACGACACTTTGGCTTATATAAAAAAACTAAGCGTAGATATTGACTTGCTAAAATTAATAAACAAAAAGGTTGAAATAAGGGACGTTACACTAACCAATGCTACCGCATATATTATTCGCAACGAAGTTGATAGCAGTTTCAATTTTGACTTTATTGTCAAAGCATTTGGCTCGGGCGGTAAGGCCGCTCCAAAAACCGTTAGTAAAGATAGTTCGGCGCCCTGGCAGGTTGGTGTAGATAAGGTGAGCCTCGAAAATATAAGGGGTGGTTTTACCGATGAAGTTGGTGGCACCGTAATTAAGGGTTTTATTGGTAAACTGAAGTTGGACATGAAAGCCATGGATATCAGTAAACTCAGTTTTACCGGTAACAAATTGCAATTGCAGGATGCTGATGTTAGCGTATTTCAAAATAAACCGGGAAAGAACTCCCCCGACACAGCAATTGTTTTAATGCCTCTTTTATCTTTAAATGAACTGGCATTGCAACGTGTAAATTTCGTTTATCAAAATAAACCTGGTGACCAATCTATTAAAGTTAGTGCAGCTAATTTATTGATTCAACCAGATACGATTGATCTTAACCGGCATATCATAAAAGTCAAAAATGCGAACATACAGGGCACTGATGCCATTGTTATTTTAAGAAAGAATGCAAACGATACTATCTCTTTAAAAGCAATAGCGGATAGTATTACTTCTCCGGCTGCCCCGTGGCTAATAGCGTCTGAAAAATTGATTTTATCCAAAGTGAGCTTTCAATTTGACCTTAGCAATGTTAAACCCCAACCAGCCGGTGTAGATTATAATCACTTGCTGGTAAAAGATATTAATGTAAATATTATAAAGGCCTCATACAGCCCGGATAGGATATTGGCTGACATCAAAAATATTTCTCTGCGCGAAAAAAGTGGATTCGTTTTAAAGCAGTTAAAGGCCAGGGGTGTTTATGACAATCAGCATATCGAATTACAGGATCTTTCTTTAACAACAAACCATACCTCAATCGGTAATTATGCTAAAATTACCTATTCGTCTATTGCTTCGCTTGGCACCAATATCGCTGATATGGGTATTGACGCGGATTTGAAAAATACCCGTGTAAGCGTAGCTGATATTTTGATGTTTGCCCCTCAATTAAAGAACATAGCCGTGTTTAAAGCCAACCAGGATAATGTGGTAAATGTAACCGGCAAGGTGCATGGAAAGCTTAAGGATTTAGAGGTGAGTAATCTTCTTGTCAGCCTACTTGATTCTACCATTATTGATTTGGACGGCCACGTTGTTGGCTTACCCGATGCCATAAACGCTAATTACGATGTGCAATTGAACCGTGTATTGACCAACCGGAAGGATATTGAAAGTATAGCTGGCACTTACCTACCATCTTCTATAAACATTCCCTCCACTATTTCACTTAGCGGCACTATAAATGGCTCCGTGAAAAACGCGAAAGCAACCCTTGCTTTGAAAACCAGTTCAGGAACAGCGGATATACAGGCAGAATTAAAAATGGCTAAAAGCGACACCCAGTATATAGTTTCGCTTAGTACTAAAGAATTGGATATCGGATACCTGCTAAAGCAACCTAAATTGTTGGGAACGGTTACGCTAACAGCAAACGCATCGGGTAAAAGTTTCAGCCTGCCCAACATGGTTACTGATTTGAAAGCTGATATTCAATCATTGTTTTTTAATAAATACAGGTATCACAACATTTCCCTTACCGCAAACGCTGATAGCAACACTTATAAAGCCGACGTGGCTATAAATGATTCCGCATTGATCATGGACTTGCATTCAGCGCTGTCTCTTGTAAAAAAACAGGAGTACGTTAAAGCAGATTTGAACATTACCGGTGCCAATCTGCAGGCTCTAAATCTTTTACAACAGGATATCCGCACCTCGGGCAGATTGAGCGCCGATTTGCAGGGAGATATTGAAGATCTGAACGGCAGCGCAAGCCTTAGTGATGTGATACTGGTAAAAGGGAAGGACACCTATAAACTCGATTCGGTTATTGTGGTGTCAGTCAACGATAGTAAACATTCAGCGCTAAAAATAAATAGTGGATTGGTAGTGGCCGATTACGATGGCACTGTTAAAATACCAAAACTGGTTAGTTCGCTCACACATCAGCTCAATCATTACTTTGTTATGTTTTCTGAAGCCGATTCGTCGAAGCTGGACACAAGCGATCAGAATTTTACGCTAACAGTAAAGGTACTTCCTAATCCAATCATCAACGATGTGCTGCTGCCATCATTAACCGCATTTAATGGCGCCGAACTGGATGCCAAATACGATGGAAGCAAAAGCAATCTTGATGTAAATATTTCCGTTCCTGTATTTACTTACGGTAGCAGCAGCCTGGATGACGCAAAAGTAAAAGTGTCTGCAAACAAGGATGCTCTCGATTATAAAATATCAGTGGCCAATACAAAGAGTGGTCCATTGAACCTTGCTGAAACGAAGCTTGAGGGAAATGTAAAAGACAATAAGGTGCA
Organism: Bacteroidota bacterium; assembly: GCA_028288545.1. GTDB lineage: Bacteria > Bacteroidota > Bacteroidia > Chitinophagales > LD1 > Bog-950. The sequence goes on along the minus strand of JAQBNQ010000473.1, from coordinate 302 downwards.
ATTTGGATTGAGTGTTTATGATAGAGACAGCGCCTATAAACTGATTATTGGCGGTAACCTGGCACAGGAACAGCGAAAGCAATATAAGCTGCACCTGAACCACGATAAACTGGTTATAAATAATACCAGGTGGCATCTGCCCGAGGATAATTTTGTCCGGTTCGATAGTTCCGGCTTTTTTGCAAATGATCTTAACCTTTCAAACGGCGAACAATCCCTGATGGCACAATCTGAAGGAACAAATGGTGATGTTCTAAATGTATTGTTTAAACAATTTCAATTGGGAACGCTTTCTCAAATCA
>JAQBNQ010000447.1 GCA_028288545.1 Bacteroidota bacterium | reverse complement strand
TAGTGCGGCAAGTTTATCGGGATTAAGCCATATACGCATTCCAAAATCATCTGCAAATGAGGTAATGTCACCAACTCCCTTTACACGCAACAGCGCATCCTTAACGTATATGTTCGCATAATTTCCTAGAAAGGTGGCATCGTGCGTTCCTTTAGGTGAGTAAAGCGCAATAACCATCATAATGCCTGGGTTACGTTTTCGCACCGTCAGGCCGAGTCGCTTTACCGCATCGGGTAAAGAGGGTTCGGCAACACTTACGCGGTTTTGCACATCCAGCGCGGCAATATCAATGTTGGTGCCCACGTCAAACGTTACGTTAATGTTCGAACGACCATCTGCCGTGCTATTGCTGGAAATGTACGACATGTTAGGAGTACCATTTACCTGTGTTTCTATTGCAGTAGTAGTAGTTTGTTCCACCGTTTGGGCATCGGCACCGGTAAACATACCGGCTATGGTAACCTGTGGTGGTGTAATATCCGGGTATTGTGCTACCGGCAGGTTAAGTAAGGCAAGTATACCTACCGCCATTATTACAATGGATATTACAATGGCCGTAACGGGCCTTTTAATAAATGTATCTGCTATCATCTTGTTTCAGTTTAAGTGCGGACTACTTTTTAGAATCGTTTCCGCTTATTTCAATTACAGAGCCCTCGCGCAATTTTTGCACTCCATCTGTTACAATGGTTTCGCCTTCTTTAAGCCCTTCTTTAATAATTACATTGTTGCCTATATAGTTGCCCGGTATAACTTTGGTTTGGGTTACCTTATTGCCATTGGTTTTATATACAAAGTAGTCACCCAATTGCTCGGTAATGGCCTTTGATGGAATTTGTATCACCGGTGCACTGTTTTTATTTCCTACGCGAACATTACAATTCATTCCTGCGCGTAGCAGGTTTGTTTTGTTCGGAAATTCAAGCCGTACTTTCAGGGTACCTGTCTGTGGGTCAACAGCCCGGTCTAAAAAACTTATCTGCCCGCTAAAGGGGTAAACATCTTTTTCGTTAAAGGCAATTGTAAAAGTTGAGTCTCCGGCTTTTCCGCTTTGTTGAAGGGTAGTGAAATAATAAATTTCCTTCTGGTCAATCGAAAAATCAACAGCCATGGGGTTATCAGTTGATACTGTATTGAACAAGGTAACACCCGCGGTAACCGCAGTGCCCACCTTTACCTGCGATATGCCAATGGTTCCGGTTAAAGGAGAACTGATCGTTGTATACTTTACACCCGTTTGCAAACTCTGTACATTTGCTTTGGCTGCATCTACTTGTTTTTTTGCAGCCTCCAAACCTGCTTCGGCATAGTCTACCTGTTGCTTGGCAATAGCATCGTTCTTTTCCAATTCGTGGTAGCGGTCGGCATCTTTTTGGGCTTTGCTTAAATTGCTTTCCTGCAATTTAAGATTGGCAACAGCCTGGTCGTAATTAGCCGTGTAAAGTTGCGCATCAACTGTATAAAGTTTTTGACCCTGTGTAACGTGGTCGCCATCTTTAAAAAAAATGCCGGTAATAAAACCGCTTACCTGTGGCCTTAGTTCTACCTGGTTCAATGCCGTTACAGTGCCCGGATAAGTTGTATAATAGGAAGCCTTGCTGAGTGTTACCTTTGTTGTTGCTACTGCAACTGGTCCCTGGTTCCAGCCACCCTGTTCCTGTTTACCGCTACAGGCCATTAACGATAGTAAAAAGGATAAAATGCCTATAAGGGCCAGTGCGCGTAAAAAATGTTTTAGTTGAGTTGCCATAGTGTGTTGAATTCTTTTCAGTTAATATTTTATTTGTCCTAATGCTCTTTGAAGATCTACCTTGCTTGAAAGTACAAGGTATAATGCGTTGAAGTAATTGATTTGCGAAGTGCGCAGGTCGCTTTCGCTTATCAGTACTTCCAGGTATGTTTTTACTCCTGAACGGTATTGCAATTGAATAATGTTGTACACCTCTTTTGCCAGCAAGAGATTTTCTTTTAGTGCTTTGTAGTTAGAGAGGCTGCTTTTGTAATTTGCAATTGCCTGTGCGTATTGAGCATTAATGTTGTTTTCAAGCCCGGTAATATCCAGGTCCGATTTTTTTAACTGCCATTTCGCCTGTCTGATATTCATCCACCTTTTGCCGCCCTGTACAATGGGAACTGCAATAGTTAATCCCGCGTATGAATTTGGGTAATTGGTATTGTATAATTCGGCTGCGTTGTTGTTGAGGTAGTTGAAATTATAAGCAGCAAAAGCCGATATGGAAGGCAGAAAGGCCATTTTACTATACTTCAGGTTATCGGATTGTAATTGTTTTTGCGTTTGTAGTTGCATATACTCTATGCGCTTATTGTAATCAACTGGTTGCGCTACATCAAAGTCAATACTGTTTTCCATTTGCACACTATCATACACCACATCCAGAGAAGCTTTTGCCGGGTAGCCCATCAATGATTTCAGGTATTGAGTTTTTGCCGTTAACGCTTCTTCGTTAGTCGTTTTTAGCGCATTGGCATTATTCAATAAAATGGTAGCGCGTTGGTAATCGGTTTTATCAACTATGCCGCTTTGGTATTGATTACGCGCATCCTTAACGCTGCGTTCAAGCCGTACAATGTCTTCAGTTGCAACTTTTATTTGTTGCCCGGTTAGCAGCACATCGTAAAAGGCTTTACTCACTTCCGCAATCAGTTCAATTTTATTGCTGCCGGTATTTTGTGCAGCAAGGTTACGGACACTCTTTGCTGTTGATGCGGCAAATACCAATCCCGCATCGAAGATATTTTGGGTGTAGGCAAACTGGTTTAACGAGGTGTTTTTGTTACCTAGTTGTACTACGTTGCCCAAAAAAACGGTGGAGGGAAGCTGAAAGTTGTGTTGAATATTATAGCTATAACCTATTTGCGGATACCAGTCGGCAAGTTTACTGTTTACCTGCGACCGGGTTATACTTTCATCCAGTAATGATTTTTGTATCACCGGTTGATGCTTTAAGGTGTACTGAATGATATTCTCCAGGGTACCGGTTGCCGCAAGGCTATCTGTACCTTGCTGAGCCCTCAGGCACATTGGAGAAAGTGCTGTTATGAATAAATTGATAAATAATAAATACCGCTTCATTTGTTGAGTTTAAGAGAAAGTAAATAGTCCGAGTCCCTTTAAGATGTACTTGATTGATTAATCAGTCAGTTAGTGTTGAAAAAAAACCTAATGAATGCCCTTCCATAACAAAGTGAAAGTTTCTTCCTGCCATGCTTTTATATTCTTGTTGTGAGCGTTATCCAGCAAATACATTCCCGCACTATGGAAATATCCGGATATAAGAGAAGTTAATAGTTCGGCCGAGGCGGTGGTAGCTTCGCCGGAAGCAATCGCTTTTTTAACTACATCGGCCATAACTGTAAACCGCATCACCGCCTTTTCGTGTGTTATCTTGGTAATTAAGGGCGAGGAACGGAATTGCCACATAAATTTTATCTTCCTCGGGTTCTCTATATACCACTCTATGGTTCTATCCCAAATATGTTTCAGCTGCGTTTTAAAAGTAGTTTGCTCCCAAACTCCGGCTTCAATATAAACAGCAAGTTCTTCTTTTGATTCCAGGTAAAGCGCATTTACCAGGTCTTCTTTACTATCAAAATAACAGAACAGGGTGCCAGTGCCAACATTTGCCTCCTGGCTTATACTGGCCGTGGAGGTGTCCTGAACGCATTTTTCGCCAAACAACTTTAAACTCGCCTCCATAATGGATTTGCGCTTGTCATTGTGCTTTTCTGTTACTTTCATTTGGTTTTTGTATTGACTAGTCAGTCACAAAAATAAGCATAGTTTTCGAATTTCCAAGGGAGTGAAAGAAAATTCTGAATTTATTTCGTTGTTAATAGGAGTTCAAAGCGGGGTGAAGCCTTTTAGTATTTAAACCCAAGATTACTTCTCTTGCCTTCCTGTATTTTAAATTCCTGCAGGTCTTCAACGGTCATTATCTCCAGCATTTCTTTAGTACGATCCTCTTTAGGGAGCGATGCCAAACGAAGATTCTGATTTTGAACAGCATCAACTATCAGTTTGCGAATTTCGCGGGCATTGCCGAAAAACTTATCGCGGTATTGGTAAACAGAGGTGATATATTTTTGAAGGTAATCGTAAGCCTCATTATCAAGGCGTATGTTTTCCTGCTTCAATAACGAAATAGCTATTCTGAACAGTTCAGTTTCAGTATAATCATTGAAGGTTAAGGTGCGGTCAAAGCGGCTGCGTAAGCCGGGGTTCGATTCCAGGAATCTTACCATCGGATCAGTATAGCCTGCTACTATTACCCCAAACTCTCCGCGGCTATCCTCCATACGCTTCAGCAAGGTTTCAATTGCTTCGCGGCCAAAATCATTTCCTTCGCCAAGTGCATAGGCTTCGTCAATAAATAATATTCCGCCCTTTGCCTCTTTAATTCTTTCTTCAGTTTTAATAGCGGTCTGTCCTACAAAACCCGCTACCAGTCCTTGTCTGTCCAACTCAACCATGTGGCCGCGTTCCACCAGGCCAAGGGCTTTGTATATTTTACCCATTATGCGGGCAACGGTTGTTTTACCTGTACCAGGATTACCCAAAAATACGGTGTGTAACGAAAATTTATTCAGCACATCCTTTCCAATATCATGGTAAAAGCGAACCAGTTTTACCAACTCGTTCACTTCGCTCTTAATATTATTAATGCCCACCAGCGCGTTCAATTCATCCATCGCACTTTGCAACAGGCGTTCATTAATATTAATGTTGAATTTGCGCTTACCTCTTTGCCTGAACACTTGTTCCACATCAGCTTTTTCAATCGTCGAAAGCGCTTCTCCATCCAAATCTCTAAGGTCGCTCCGTTTCATCAAACGTAAACCAAGATTCATTTTTGCTTCATCAATAATAGAGATAGCGTAACGTGCATTTCCAAACGACTTATCGCGGTTCCTGAAACCTTCCATCAATTGTTCTGATAATAGAAAATTGGCTTCCTCCGTCAGGTTTACGTTTTTCTGCATTGCGTATTTTAGTGCAATGGCGTGTAATTCATCCGGCAGGTAATCTTCAAAATGGAAATAGTTGGCAAAGCGCGAACGCAACCCGGGATTTGATTTAAGGAAAACATCCATCTCGTGCGGATATCCTGCAACCATAATAGCAAGATCCTTCGAGCCATCACTCATTTCCTTTATCAGTACCTCAATCGCCTCTTTCCCAAAATCTTTCGAGTCATCGCTTTCGCGGGCAAGTGAATAAGCCTCGTCAATAAACAATATGCCGCCTTTCGCCTCTTCAATTACCTTTTTAACTTTGGGTGCTGTTTGGCCAATGTACTCGCCAATTAATTGCGAGCGGTCCACTTCCTTAATG
>JAQBNQ010000441.1 GCA_028288545.1 Bacteroidota bacterium | reverse complement strand
CAACACGCCATCGGCCATGTTCAATACTCGTTCTACCTCGCCACCAAAGTCGGCGTGGCCCGGGGTGTCAATAATGTTTATCTTAATGTCCTTGTATTCAACATCTCTTTTTGGCCAACTTCAATCGGTTAAGGCTCAGGTAACGACAAATTTAAAGGAACACATTACTTACCTCGCCTCCGATTCTCTGCATGGTCGCATGACAGGCAGCGAAGACGAGCGTAAAGCTGCCGCTTATATTACAGGCGAGTTTAAAAAATACGGCATTGCCAACTACGAAGGCAATTTTGATGCGAAAAAGTATTTGCAGGGTTTTGAATTTAACCCTACCGTTGACAGCGTAAAGACCCATGTTAGTGGTAATAACGTGGTGGCTTATATCAATAACCACGCTAAACACACCATCATCATTGGTGCACATTACGACCACTTAGGCTGGGGAGACCCGAAACATTCTACCTACCGCGGCGAACCTGCGGTGCATCATGGGGCTGATGATAATGCCAGTGGCGTATCTGCCATGCTCGAAATTGCGCGGGAACTAAAAAACTCTTCGCTCAAAAACAACAATTACGTTTTTATAGCTTTTAGTGGCGAAGAACTTGGTCTTTACGGCTCTAAATGGTTTGCCGATCATCCTGGTTTTGATTTGAAGCAGGCTGACTATATGCTTAACTTTGATATGGTTGGCCGCCTTGATTCAACTTCGCAAACACTTATTTTGGGTGGAACCGGTACTTCACCAACTTGGAAGGAAGTGATCGAAAAGATACAATCGCCATTGCACATAAAAAGCACCGAATCAGGCGTTGGGCCTTCCGATCATACTAGCTTCTATTTAAAAGATATACCCGTGCTGTTTTTCTTCACCGGTCAGCATAAAGATTATCACAAACCAAGCGATGTGGAGTCTAAGATCAACTATGGCGGAATGGAATTGGTTATTAAATATGCCATGGACCTCCTCACAAAATTAAATGACAAAGACAAGCTGGCCTTTACTAAAACAAAAGATGATAGCAACGATGATGTCCCTAAATTTAAAGTAACCCTTGGCGTAATGCCCGATTATACCTACGATGGCGAAGGAATGAGAATTGATGCTGTAACAGATGGTAAGCCCGCGTCCAAAGCAGGATTGTTGGCTGGTGATGTAGTAATACAATTGGGCGATGTTAAAGTAACCGAAATGATGAGCTACATGAAAGCCCTTGGTCAGTTTAAAAAAGGCGATACCAGTAAGGTAAAAGTAAAGCGTGGAAAAGAGATCATTGAAAAGGATGTGCAATTTTGAATCGCTGGAAACCTAAGCGCATAAAAGATATTCGGCTATGACCTTTCCTATTATGCTGTCAGCCCTATTGCTTGCATCCAACCCTGCGACCAACCAGCCTGTGCAAAAAATTGATACGATTATAAAAACCGTTCATGATACAGTATATATAGACCGTTCCCGTGAATGGACTGAGGTTTTTGGGTTCAGGTATCATAGTCCGGATAGGGATTCTATCTGGCACAAACCGGTTCAATTTTATATAAGCAAACCTAACTGTTCAGCACTTGCAACTGATTTTTATTATGGCGACTGGCGCCCCTCATGCAACCAGATGACAACAGAATTATTGAGCCTTGCTACTACTGATGACAAGGATTTAAGGCCCTTTTACAGATGGTGTTTAACTATGACGATCAGGCTCTCAGATGGCTGTTTGGCGGAAGAGATTGGAGTGCCTGCAAGAAGATATGCCGAAAAATATCCGAAAGAGTTTTTTGAATATATGGATGCAGATACCACTGGCAAAAAATATGAGCAATGGACGGATGCTATATTTTATAGTGGCTTTTATGATTTGGAGGAGTATAAAACGGACGTGAGCAAAAAACTAACGGCTTCTATGCTTTCCAATTGCAAGGATTGTGATGAGAAACTTAAGAAACGCATTGAGAAATTCGCTAAAGATTGCTTTCAAAATCTGAATTTGATAAATAAGTAACAAATCAATGGCACTCATTCTCAATATCGAAACTTCCTCTCCCATTTGCTCTGTCTGTCTTGCAAAAGATGGACTTGTAATTGACTACCGCGAAGACCGCACCGGAAATTCACATGCACGGATACTTACAGTTTTTATTGATGAGTTAATGCAAGGCAATCACTTAAGTTATAAGGACCTGGATGCTATTGCAGTAAGCGCGGGGCCCGGCTCTTATACAGGTTTACGAATCGGAACTTCAACTGCTAAAGGTTTATGCTATGCTGCTAGCAAACCGCTTATTGCGGTACCTACCTTGCTTTCGCTGGCCATTGGCATTGAACAAAAATCAGGTGCCACCGGTTATTATTTACCGGTAATTGATGCACGGCGAATGGATATTTATACAGCCTTGTTTAACGATGGTTTAAATGAAGTGATTAGTACCCACTTTGCAACACTCGGTAAGGATTTTGAAAACACCTTGTCTGATTACAACCAGGTATATGTTGGCGGTTCTGCTCTTGCAAAAAGTAAGGACATTTTAAGCGCGGCAAACTTTCATTTTGTAGATGGAATTGAATGCAATTCACAACTAATGGCCGGCGTTGCTGAAAAAAAATTCACCGGTGGTCATTTTGAAGATGTAGCTTATTTTCAACCGGTTTATCTGAGAGAATTCGGCAAGCTATAATCAGTTTTAACTCATATTTTATTTTGTTAATTTAATAATTTTGACACAAATAAAGTTGGCATAAAAAGCAATTCTGATTATCTTAGCTGCTTAAACCCCTAGTTTATGGCAGCAAAAGATGGTAAAGATGCTTTGGTACTTACCAGGGAAGATGGAAAAAGTCAGGTTCGTTTTGAATATCGCAAATTGAAAAAAATTGCCTTAGTACTTAAGGCTTTGAACCACCCTATAAGAAAGCAGATCATTGGACTTTTAGAAGACAAAAAGAAATTGTCGGTAACCGAAATATATGTTCAACTCCGTTTAGAGCAATCTATTGCTTCACAACATCTTGCCATATTAAGGAAAGCCGAAGTAGTAGAAACTGACCGCGAAGGCAAATCTATTTGCTATTCCATCAACAAAAAGCGCATGGCCGATGTTGTAGTACTGATAACCGATCTCGCCAATACCGCCTAAAACCTGCGCCAGTATTGAAAAGTTTGTTAAAAGGATCTTGTTCATAAAACAAAATAGCACTTATATCTATTTTGAATGTGTAGTTTTTTTGTATTATCTTTAATGACAATTAAATCCCCTTTATATGGCCACAACAAATAAATTGATCAACACCAAGCAGTTGGACTCGGCATCCTCTGTTGTACGCGCTTTAGCTCATCCCTTAAGGATGAAAATTTTATCTTTTATTGATGCAAATCGGAAGATCAATGTCAACAAAATTTATAAATCGCTTAAAGTGGAGCAATCCATTGCATCTCAACACTTGCGCATTATGCGCGATGACGGTCTTGTAAAAGCCGAACGCAAAGGAAAATTCATTTTTTATACTGTTAACTACCGCAAATTAGGACAGATAGAAAAAGCCATCGAAAAGTTTGAGGAGTAAGACGCTCCTACCGATATCTTTTTATGAAAGTTGAAAAGGTATAAATTCGCGCCTTAATTTCTGTTGTATGGAAAAAATTGAGCCCGCTGAGTTTGCTGCCCTTGCCGCTAAAGGCCACGCTATTGTTGATGCCCGTAAGTCCGAAGTATTTACTGAGGGCTTTATTAAAGGATCTGTTTCTATCCCTTTTAGTGAAAACTTCCTTGTGTCAGTGGATGAACTTATTAGCCACGACCTTAAGTTGCTGGTTGTGGCCGATGAGGTTAATCTTATCGAAATCTTAAAGATGTTGAAGGGTTCTGGCTTATTTGAAGTGGCGGGTTACCTGGATGGTGGCTATGATACCTGGGCGAATGCCGGTAATAAATTTGATATGATTATTACCGTTGACGAAGATGAATTTGCCATTGATTACCAGTACGACGAATTTTACCTGGTAGATATCCGCAACGATGAGGAGTTTAAAAAGGAACATGTTGAAGACTCTGAAAACATTGCCTTAATAGACATTGAGCAAATAATAGTAGAACTGGAAAATGACCTTAGCTATTATCTGTATGGCAACACTGCCGCAGAAGCTATTACCGCAGCCTCGCTATTCAAAAAGAATGGTATTCAAAGGGTAAGGGCGGTAGCCGTAGAGTACGAAAAGATAAAAACCACCAATATCCCTTTCTTCTCAGTAAAGAAAAAAGGCAGCTCATCAACAAAATTTCCCAACTCAGGCCCTGTAGAAAACTAATTTTGCCCTGGGTATGAATTTTTCCAATTTAAATCGAAGCACTTTTATTGAACAGGCGTCTACTCAACAGTTTGACCTGTTAGTGATTGGCGGCGGTATTACCGGCTGTGGAATCGCTTTAGATGCCGCCCTGCGTGGGATGAAAGTGGCCCTCATCGAAAAAAATGATTTTGCCTCGGGCACAAGTTCGCGCTCAACAAAACTTATTCATGGCGGGCTTCGCTACCTTAAACAATTCGAATTTAAATTAGTACACGATGTAGGCAGCGAACGTGCCGTTGTTCACCGCAACGCAAGACATATTGTTATCCCTGAAAAGATGCTTTTGCCTATCGTTCACGAAGGCTCACTAAGCGCTTTTACCACTTCAATAGGCTTACTGGTTTACGATATACTTGCTGGCGTTAAAAGCAGCGAGCGAAGAAAAATGCTCAATCGCCATGATACGTTAAAGGCAGAGCCCCTGCTTGCTTTCGACAGGTTGTTAGGCGGCGGTTTATACTTCGAATACCGCACAGACGATTCACGACTGGTTATTGAGCTGGCAAAGAGTGCTTTTGCAAACGGCGGCCTGTTGCTTAATTATTGCGAATCGAAAAGCTTTGTTTATAACAGGCTTGGTAAAATTACCGGAGCCAAAGTTTTTGATAAACTGGGCAATAAGGAAATTGAAATTCGCGCCACCACCGTGGTAAATGCCTGCGGACCCTGGGTAGATCTTTTACGTAAAGAGGATAATTCTTTAAAAGGCAAACGCCTTCAATTAACCAAAGGTGTTCACTTGGTTTTCCCATACGAAAAACTTCCTCTTAAACAGGCAGCTTATTTTGATGTAGGTGATGGCCGGATGATCTTTGCTATTCCGCGCAACAACATTACTTATGTAGGCACCACCGATACTATTTACAACCAGGATCTTAATAAACCTCATTGCAATAAAGAGGATGTAGAATATCTTATAACTGCAGTCAATAAAATGTTTCCTGCAGTGGCTTTAACGCCCGAAGACATTGTATCAACATGGGCAGGTTTGCGTCCTTTAATTTTTGAAGAAGGAAAATCAGCCTCCGAACTTTCGCGTAAGGATGAGATCATGATATCCGAATCGGGTTTACTTTCTATTGCCGGCGGAAAACTTACGGGTTACCGCTTAATGGCCGAAAAGATCGTTGACCTGGTGGCTAAGAAATTGCATAAAAGCTATGGCTCCTGTAAAACTAAAAACTACAGGTTAAGCGGTGGCGAATTTGAAAACGAAAGCGAATTCAAAAAGACCCTCGATCAGTTGACCGAAAAAGGGAAAAGCGAAAATATCCCGGCCTCAAAAATTGCTGAATGGTTTTACCGGTATGGCGGAAACACCGCTATTGTAATTGAAAACACCAGCAAGTTCCGACCTAAAATTACGGACGATGAAAAATTGTTCGAAGCTGCCGAGCTGGTTTATGCCATCGAAAACGAAATGATCTGGTTCCTGAATGACTTTATGATCCGTCGTACCGGCAAAATATTTTTCGACATTCAAAATGCCGAAAAGCAACTCGATTATTTATCGAATTTCCTGGCCCTGCAATTACAGGTAGATGATTCTTCATCGCAAAAGGATCTGCTGGCCACCAAGGAAGAATTTTCATCTACCCTGGCTTTTTAAAATAAAACGGCCACGCATTCGTCTTAACTTCAAACGGATGAAATGAAAATCAAAGCGATTATAACAGGTACTACAGGCATGGTGGGCGAAGGCGTAATGCACGAATGTTTGTTAAGCCCCGAGGTGGAACAGGTTTTGGTTATTAATCGCAAACCGGGTGGAGTGACGCATCCCAAATTGAAAGAAATTATTCACGCCAATTTTCATGACCTGTCTGCCATTGAAGATCAGTTGAAAGGTTATAACGCCTGCTTTTTCTGCGCCGGGGTTTCATCGGTAGGAATGAATGAAGCTGATTACACAAAGGTTACTTATGATCTTACGCTTGATTTTGCTAAAACACTTGTTCGGATTAATCCGGGAATGACCTTCAATTACGTATCAGGTGCTTCAACCGATGGCAGCGAAAAAGGAAATGTTATGTGGGCCCGCGTAAAAGGAAAAACCGAAAATGATTTAATGAAATTGCCTTTTAAAAAGGTTTATGCTTTTCGTCCCGCCTATATGCATCCTACACCGGGTTTAAAAAATACTTTAAAGTTGGCCAAAGCTTTTGCCTGGCTTTATCCGCTTTTAAAGTTGTTTCCTAAATATGTATCCACCCTCAGCCAGGTAGGTGTGGCAATGATAAAGTCTGTTACCATAGGCTATCCTAAACAGGTTTTAGAGGTAACTGACATAGTGGCCTTGTCCAAAATGTAATACCCATTTCAAAACTTCATATTTCAGTAATAGGATTATTTTTGGCAACAAATCCTATGCTATGAAAATTTTAAAGTACACGTTGATAGCGGTAGTTGCCGTAGTTGCAATTTTCTTTTTAGTAGCAGCGTTGGCCCCCAAAACTTTTAAGGTTGAAAGAAAACTGACCATCAACGCATCAGCCGATGCAGTTTTTGGAGAATTAAACAGTTTTCAGAAATGGGAGGCATGGAGCCCGTGGATAAAAAAGGACTCTACCATAAAAAATACTTACGAAGGCCCTGTACAAGAGATCTGAAGAGCACACTTCTGA
>JAQBNQ010000418.1 GCA_028288545.1 Bacteroidota bacterium | reverse complement strand
ATTCTTTACCGACCTCACCCTCTAATTTTTTAATACGTCTACGTACATTTCTGGTTGACTGCAAGGTTCGTATGCTAATTTCTTTTACGGTTAAATATTCATTTTCAATCATTTTGTTAACTAATTAATACACCAAATCCATTAGGCACTTGTATTTAAGTCCTATGTTGAATTTCTTATTATACAAATAAATATCACGGACTTTGGGGAAAAGTCCGTGGGACATTATTTTATCTTCTTGATAGAGGAAATTGAAATCCTAAACAGGGGAGCTTGCCCCCCTGTCAATTAGGAATGTAGTTTTTTGATTTGTTTTTCAAGGCTGCTCATGTAGTAGCGTTTACGGTTGCCTAAACGGAAATCTGGCGTAATTATCCCTTCTCGCTCATATTTGAGCAAGGTATTTTCACTAACCTGTAAATACTGCATGACATCCTTAGCGGTTAACGTCTTATTATCGGACACCATCGCAAAAATGTTTGTAGGAATTCCTAACCGTGGGATTATGAGGGTAGGTTTATCAGGTTGAGCATTTAACTGGCGTTCATATACCACACGCAAGTTAAAGTGAATTGCTAACCATCAATGCAAACATACTTAAAATAGTTGATACTTGCAACTCTAATTTAAAGGGAATACCTAATGTAGATTCCTACGTTTATTACTACGTGGAAAATAAAAATGCCTTGTAAATTTTTGATTTACAAGGCATTACCTTCATACTGAGTAGCTCGTAGGGGAGTCGAACCCCTCTTCCCTCCGTGAAAGGGAGATGTCCTAGCCGATAGACGAACGAGCCATTTTTAAAAGGAACGCAAAAGTAAAATTTTTTTCAAACCTGAAAAGCCCTTTTGCACTTTTCGGTGCATTTTATTTATGCCGCTCTCAAAAGCTCCATTTGTAGCTCCTTTACCGGCCGGTTTTGCTCCCTAATCTACCTAAATCAATCAGCATTTGCCATTTGTTTAAAAATAAAGCCCGAAAAGCTTTCATTTTACGCTCCGCGCTCTAATTTTGGTTCGCTTTTCAAAAAGCCTGTTATATATGTCTTGTGTCTTGCATCTTGTTTCTCAACTATTGTCTATCTCTTAAGTCTAAATAATAACCATGTCAGCTAAAGCATTGTTCAGCAGTTCGTTAGGAAAAAAGTTTTTAATGGCGCTTACGGGTTTGTTCCTCATCAGTTTTCTCATTGTCCACGCCAGTATTAATGGTATGATCTGGTTTAACGATGGCGGGGTTACCTTTAACAAGTGGGCGCATTTTATGGGTACCAACCTCATTATCCGCACTATGGAAATCGGCCTTTTCTTCGGCCTTGTCCTCCACGCGGTTGATGGCCTACTGCTTTACAAACAAAACCGCGATGCCCGCCCGGCCCGGTATTTATACAGCAAATACCCTAAAGGCATCACCTGGTACTCGCGCAGCATGGCATTGCTGGGTACTCTCATTCTGTTGTTCCTTATTATACACCTCTCACATTTTTGGGTAAAAACCCGCTTTACAGGTATTGAAGGTTTTGGGGTAGATGCCCAGGGCCAGGAAAACCTTTTTGCGGTAATGGTAGAGATTTTTAAAAGCCCGATAGTAGTGGTTGTATATGTGGCTGGTTGTTTCTCGCTTTTCTGGCACCTGCTGCATGGCTTCAAAAGTTCGTTCCAATCGTTAGGACTGAATCATGTAAAATATAACGAGGTAATTGCGGTGCTGGGCATTGCATTTTCAATAGTTGTACCGATCGTTTTTGCGCTAATGCCTATTACAATGTATTTGGGCTGGATCAGGTAATTTGTTTGTTGACTTTTAACTATTCATTATTATATGAGCGATTTAAATTCGAAAATACCCACTGGCGACCTTCGCCAAAAATGGGACCACTACAAGGAACACGTTAAGCTGGTTAACCCGGCTAACAAACGAAAGGTGGAGGTTATCGTTATCGGTACCGGTTTGGCCGGGGCCAGTGCGGCGGCTTCGTTAGCCGAATTGGGTTACAAGGTGAAAGCCTTTTGTTTCCAGGATTCTCCGCGCCGCGCTCACTCTATTGCGGCACAGGGCGGTATCAATGCAGCAAAAAATTATAAAAACGACGGCGATTCCGTCTATCGCTTGTTTTACGACACTATTAAAGGAGGCGATTTCCGTGCCCGCGAAGCCAACGTGTATCGCTTAGCCGATGTAAGCCGTAATATTATCGACCAATGTGTTGCACAAGGTGTTCCATTTGCCCGCGAATATGGCGGATTGCTCGCTAACCGTTCGTTTGGTGGTGCTCAATTATCACGTACTTTTTACGCCCGTGGCCAAACCGGTCAGCAGCTTTTGTTAGGCGCTTATGGTGCTTTGGAAAGACAAATAGGTTTAGGCAATGTACAAATGTACAGCCGCCACGAAATGGTGGAGTTAGTGACCATTGAAGGAAAAGCCCGCGGTATTATCGCCCGTAATCTTATAACCGGGGAGTTGGAAAAATATTTTGGTCACGCCGTGCTGATGTGCAGCGGTGGATACGGAAACGTTTTTTATCTCTCTACCAACGCCATGGGCAGTAACGTTACCGCTGCATGGAAGGCGCATAAAAAGGGAGCCTACTTTGGTAACCCTTGTTACACTCAAATACACCCAACCTGTATTCCGGTAACGGGAGATTACCAGTCAAAGCTTACGCTAATGAGCGAGTCGTTGAGAAACGATGGCCGTGTATGGGTACCAAAAACAAAAGAAGACTCCGAAGCTATACGAAAGGGAACAAAAAAAGCTGAAGACATTAAAGAGGATGATCGCGATTACTACCTGGAAAGAAAATATCCTTCGTACGGTAATCTTTGTCCGCGCGATATTGCTTCACGTGCTGCTAAAGAAGTTTGCGACGAAGGCCGTGGAATCGTAGCATCGGGGTTTGGTGTGTTTTTGGATTTTAGTGATGCCATCAAACGCCTTGGTGTTGATGAAGTAAAGGCACGTTACGGCGAACTTTTACCGATGTACCAAAACATCACCAACGAAGATCCTTTGAAAACCCCGATGAAAATTTATCCTGCCGTGCACTACACCATGGGCGGACTTTGGGTCGACTACGAATTGATGACAACTGTGCAAGGCTTATACGCATTGGGCGAAGCAAACTTTAGCGACCACGGCGCAAACCGTTTGGGAGCTTCTGCCTTAATGCAGGGATTAGCGGATGGATACTTTGTAGTGCCTTACACCGTTGGCAATTACCTGGCCGATGAAATATTTGTAAAGCCAATACCAACCGATCACCCTGCTTTTGTTGAAGCTGAAAATGCTGTAAAGGAAAGGTCGGAAAAGTTGATGAACATAAAAGGAAAACGCACCGTAGATGATTTCCATAAGCACCTTGGCAAAATTATGTGGGAATACTGCGGTATGGCCCGTACCGCCGAAGGTTTAACAACCGCCCGTAAACTGATACAGGACCTGCGCAAAGAATTTTGGAGCGATGTAAAAATTCCGGGAGGCCTTAATGAGTTCAATCCGGAGTTCGACAAAGCCGGCCGCGTGGCTGATTTTATTGAATTGGGGGAACTGATGGTTGTTGATGCCCTTCACCGCAACGAAAGCTGTGGCGGACACTTCCGTGTAGAGTACCAGGACAAAGGCGAAGCAAAGCGCGATGACGAAAACTACCGCTACGCCGCCGCCTGGGAATTTAAAGGAGTTGAAGCCGACCCGGTTTTACACAAAGAACAATTGATTTACGAGAATATTGAGTTACAGGTAAGGAGTTATAAATAAATACTGAATACGGATAGAACGCTGATCGGTTATGATTTTTATGATAAAGGCAATTATGATGATATTATAAGACCAACAATTGTTGATGGCGGAAGAAAACTATAAGCATTCAGAAATAACTGAAAAAGTTATAGAAGCGTTTTACAAAGTCTATAACACTTTAGGCTATGGTTTTTTGGAAAAGGTATATGAAAATGCAATGGTTATTGAATTAAAAAAGATGGGTTTAGATGCAGTTGCACAACACCCTATTTCAGTTTTCTATAGCGAAAAAGAAGTAGGAGTTTATTTTGCCGATTTGCTGGTTGAAGATTGTGTTTTGGTTGAATTAAAAACTGCAAAGGATATTGCAACAGAAAATGAAGCGCAATTGATTAACTATCTTAAAGCAACAAAAATTGAAATTGGATTATTAATGAACTTTGGAAAAACTCCTCATTTTAAGAAGAGAGCCTATTCAAATGAATTCAAAGCATAGTTAATTTGCCTTTGATCATAATCCAATCATAAAGATCATAATTGATCAGCGTTCTATAAAAGGTCTATAAAAAATCAAGAATATGAAGTTCAACTTAAAAATCTGGAGACAAAAAGAAACAACATAATTAATTTGCCTTTGATCATAATTCAATCATAAAGATCATAATTGATCAGCGTTCTATAAAAGGTCTATAAAAAACAACGATATGAAGTTTAACTTAAAAGTCTGGAGACAAAAAAATGCCAACGCACAAGGTAAGTTGGTTGATTATACTATTGACAATATAAACTCTGAAATGAGTTTCTTAGAAATGGTGGATGTGTTGAACGACGAACTGATACGCAAGGGTGAAGACCCTATTGCCTTCGATCACGATTGCCGCGAAGGTATTTGCGGTATGTGCTCCATGTATATCGATGGCCGTGCACATGGTCCTCACCATGCTGCTACCACCTGCCAGCTTTATATGCGCACCTTTAAAGATGGCGTCACAATTTATGTTGAGCCTTTCCGTGCAAAAGCATTTCCAATAATAAAAGACCTTGCAACCGACCGTTCTGCTTTTGATAGGATCATTGCTGCCGGTGGATTTGTTTCGGTTAACACCGGCCAGGCGCAGGACGCTAATAACCTACCGGTTGAAAAAGCATTTGCTGAAAAAGCGATGGACGCTGCGGCCTGTATCGGTTGCGGAGCTTGTGTAGCCGCTTGTCCTAACTCGGCTGCCATGTTGTTTGTGTCGGCTAAAATTTCTCAACTGGCACTATTGCCACAAGGCGAAGCAGAGCGAAGCATAAGAGCCATTAAAATGGTAGAGCAAATGGACGCTGAAGGGTTTGGTAACTGCTCTAACATAGGTGCTTGTGAAGCTGAGTGTCCTAAAGAAATAAAACTCACCAACATGGACCGTATGAACCGCGAATATATGAAGTCGTCTATACTGGACGAGTGATTGTAATGCGGAATGCGGATTTCGGAATGCGGAATTGATTAATAACTGCATCATGGCCTTACAAATAGCTTTTGTAATTACCCAACTCCTTCTATTTGCCTGTGGGGTTCTAATGCTGTATAAACCTGATAAAGTAATACGCTGGAATAATTCCATAATGCTTAGGGGCAAAGGAGAATTAAATCCTCTTGTCAGGTTTTCCCTGAGTCTTCAAAAAAAGAGATGGTTTATCCCAAACCTAAGATTAGTTGGATTGGCACTTATCTGCGTTTCCCTGTTAGATATTTTCATATTCACAGGAATATAAATTGGTAACTCCCAAACCCGCTCCAAACCCGTTTGGTGGATTTGCACC
>JAQBNQ010000415.1 GCA_028288545.1 Bacteroidota bacterium | reverse complement strand
GGGTAGCTCAGGTAATCTCCCTTTTTATTATCGCGTAAGGACAAAGAAGGACTCTTTACTTAGCCCTTGGGAAAATGCTACCCCGTTCCCCATTTATTCAGCTTGCAATAATCCCGCGCTTCCTGTTTTGTCAAATGCCGTGGGTAATTCTCTAAACTTGTCACTAGGGGCAGACGATAATTCGCAAACCACCACGTATTCTATTTACTGCGTTAAGGATAGTATGTTTTTGCAATCCAACGGAACATTGGGAGCAAGTGAAATTTATCAAACGCTTAACACCTGGGGCACTTTAAACGTAACCGGGTTAATGGCTAATACCAATTACTGCTTTTATGCAAAAGCAAAAAACAATAATGGCGATGTTCGGATTGCGCAAAGCCTTCCTTTTTCAGTTTTTGAGCCATGGTCTTCTAATGTTTTGGATACAACAGCGGCTAGTCCGCACAACGTTTGGTGGTCGTCTGATACATCCTCTTCAAGCCCGTTACAGTACTACACAACCGGTGGATGTTCCGGCGGAAATGTTGGGTTTGAAGGCAGCAACAATAACTTTTGGAGTTCGTCTCTTCGCTCTCCGGCTATGAATTGCACAGGCCTTAGTCAAATAACTTTTCAGTTCGACCTTACTAATTCATTTTTCTCTTCGCATCCTAATGATAAAATGACTTTTAGTTTATGGGCTCCCACTTTGGCAAATCCCAATGGCACTTTTATAAATGCACTAACAGTAAACGGCATTACTGGCTTTACGTTGCCTTTTGATGTAGCAAGAAGCTGCGAAATGATAACTGTGGTTTATGACTTATCACTGGTTAGCGACAAAGCAGAAGTGCTGCTTTACCTCAATCCTGTTTGCGGATACAATGATGCAAATCTTTTTAAGGTGCACATGTCAAATACCTCAATAGGGGTTGGAGGAATATCTGCTGCCTGTTTGGAAACTACACAAGCCGTAGCTACAGGTATAGAACAAAGCGAAGATGCTAGTCTTGCAATATTCCCCAATCCTTTCAAAAACAATTTTGCTATCCAAATGAATGGAGATATGAAAGACGCTACTGCACAGCTTTACGACGAAACCGGAAGACGGCTTCATCAGTTTAATTTGCCTGCTTCACAAAATTTTGAAGTGGATGCCGCAGGTTTGTCCGCGGGTCTTTATTTTCTCAGTATAACAACGGCCGACAAAAAAGTCCTTACAAAAAAATTACTAAAGGTTGATTAGGATTTACCTGAGTAGCGTAACACTTCCTTTTTTGTGCCTCGCAATATCACTGCCGGCCTGCCCTATCTCAAATATGTAAACATACACTCCTTCAGGCGCAGGTTTGCCCTGGTAAGTTCCATCCCAAGGGTAAAGTCCATCATGTACTTTTTCACCAATGCGGTTAAATACCTGGAACTCTATTACCCTCACCCCACTCTGTGCTTCAATGTAAAAAAAATCATTATTGCCGTCGCCGTTAGGGGTAAAAATATTAGGTATAAAATAATTAGTAGGCGGATAAACGATCACCGGCAAATCGGTAGAATCCACGCAGCCAAACTGGTTGTAGGCATATAGTTTAATATCATAAGTGCCCGAGTCTGTAAATGTTACGGAAGGATTCACAACGGTTGAGTTACCAGCCTTGCCAAAGGTCCAGAAATAATTAAAAGCATTTTCGCTTTGGTTAGAAAGGTTAAGCGTGGTTTCGGGAAAATGGAAAACAGTATTGCTGGCCGAAAAGATCGCTTTCGGGTCGGCAAGTACGGTTATCATGTCTGTTATCGTTGTATCTGCAGTGCAGCCGTTAACCGAGGCGATACTTAAAGAAACAGAATAAACACCCGGCGCAACAAAAGTATGGCAAGGGCTTAATTGTGTTGAACTTCCGCCATCGCCAAAGCTCCATTGGTAAGTGAGGCCATTCCCCGTTGAATTATTGGTAAAGCACACTACAAAATTTTCGCAGCCGGTTAAAGGGTCAGATGGAAAACTAAGAACCGGCGATGGATAAACATCTGTAGAAGCCGTGAAGGTATTGCTTACGCAGCCACCTTCGGTAATGGTAAGGCTTACCGGGTAATTGCCTACAGCAGAGAAGCTCACATTTTGATTTTGCGAGGTTGAAGTTGAAGGTGAGGCGTTTAAACCGAAGTTCCAGGCAAAAGTGGCATTGGGTAAAAAGCTGCCACCCGCGGTATAGGCAAAATTATTTCCGCCGAGGCATTGCCCAGTTGGATCAACAAAACCGGCTACCGGAACAGGGTAAACTGTAACAGTTACAGTATCGCTGGAAGTACAGTTACCAATAGAGGTAGTAACTATATGGTTGGTGATGATAGCAGCATTAGAAGTATTTGCAAGATCCGCCATAGGATTTGAAATAGTAGCATCGCTTAATCCCAATAACGGCGACCAGGAATAATTATAACCTGCCGTAGCGGCAGTACCAATTGCCGCACTATCGCCCGAACAAAAACTAACATCAGGCCCTGCGGCAGAAACAGGAACATCATTAACCGTTACTTGCATTGAGCCGGTGCTGCTACAACCGTTCTGGCTCACCGTATCTGCTATTGTCTTTGTACCGGAGGTAGTCCAGTTT
>JAQBNQ010000404.1 GCA_028288545.1 Bacteroidota bacterium | reverse complement strand
TTTGGGCCTTTGGAAAAGTTTTGTTGAGTTGCTGAAAGATATCTTTTTTGCCAATTGATTCACGATCGCCAAAAACCAGCACCATTGAAGCAGTTTCAAACGTGTCCCCACTGATTATTTCATCCTTCTTCAGTTTATACTGCCTGATAATCATGTTTAAACATTTATTGATTAAACGGTGAAAACAAATTTATGTTTTTGTGAGCAAAGTAATACCGGAAAGGGAAATTTTTGTGAATCGAATATTATTCCTACACCGGTTCCGGTTAAATCCTTTAGCCATCAAATTTAAAAATCAATCGCAAATAATATTTAATGATTTTGGATATTAATTTTAAAAACATCGTGATTAACGAAGTTTAGCTTTTAATGAACGGTTTCATTAACATGGGGTTGGTTTTATGAATATTTCTGATTGAGGTGGGTTGATAATTGAGATGAAAGAATGTGAAATTCATTAAAAGCACATGTTTTCCACACTTGCACCGGCGGTTTTATCAGAATTATTTGTTTATGAGGATTTTGGAATCTATTTTTACCCCGAATTTGTTAACCTTAAAATCAGGACTATGAAAAAGATAATTGTTGGAACATTTTTTACTATGCTCTTTAGTGTAGCATTCATTCAAAATAACTATGCGCAGGACCAGTGGACGCAAGGTAAAAGCCGTGGCATTTACTCGGTTGGATTAGGTGGTACCCAGGTAATTGCATTGGGAAGCGGCTACCACGCGCTTTCGCCTATTGGCTTGTCGATAAATGTATCGGGGGAATATAAAGTGTACAAATTTATTGGTGTAGGATTTGAAACGGGCATGGATGTATTTTTTGCCGGCGGCGGATATTACTATAGATATGGTTATGGATATTATGGTGGCGGTGTAGGAGCCGCTATTGGTATTCCAATTGGCGCTAAAGCTAATGTTCACATACTTGATGCCATTGGAGGTATATCCATTGCAGATAAGCTGGATGTATATGCCGGTTTAAATATTGGCGGTGGTCCTGCTTTTTCTACTAACGGGGGCCCGGTTTATGGGTTTATACATGTTGGTCCGCAAGTTGGGGTTCGCTATTGGTTTAACAGCAGTGTTGCCATATTCGGTGAGTTTGGTTATGGCGCAACATTTGCCAATGCGGGTGTAACCTTTTAAGAATTCAAATATGTTATCTTATAAGACAATGCCAGCCTTTTAAGGCTGGCATTGTTATTTTGGTATATATTAATTTGGTAAGCATTATTGGTAGTTTTTTTGTATGTTTCTTTGGTAATAAGGCCATTCATTTTATATTCGCCCATCTTTTAACCCAAAAATTTTTTAAAATGAAAAGAATTACCATTTTAGCTATCGTGATAGCAATCGCAGCATCAAGTTGTACACGCCGTGTGATTGATTTCACGGTAATTTCTACAAAGAACGTTCAAATGTCGATGGACAAATCAAAGGGAAAGCAAGTTACAATTAAAGACATTAAACCCTTTGGTATCAATGTCACATTGAAAGGTGCAATTGACAAAGCGCTTAACACTGCCGGGCCGGGATATGATATGTTGATTGATGGAGTTATTTCTTATACTCAATATTGGATATTTGCTGCTGGATATAAGGTTGAAGGCCTTGCAGTAAACACACTTAAGTTTAAAGCAGAACTTGGTGAGGAAGGATATAAAGAATATATGAAACTACATACTGCTACGGTTCTTACTCCTGCTGCACCCATTCAAAATTAATAAGTATCAGGCATCGGTTTAAATAAAAAAGGAGCGCATTTGCGCTCCTTTTTTATTGGAGAAATTTAACGCCTTGTATTTAGAAAATTTTGTGCACCGAAAACCCCAGGGCAAAATTACCGCTAACAGCGCGTGGAACAAAAAGACTGACATCTACAGGCGGTGCTTTTGGCTGTTTTGACGAGTTCTTCGATTCTATTCCGCTAAACATTAAATTGAATAAGGGTGGAATAATTATATCCCCTATACCTAAGGCTATGTCAGAAATCCCAACACGGATGGCTCTTCTACCCACTGGACTATCATCAAAATTATTTGTGTTTGCAACGATCCCGCTTCCATAGGCAATGGATAATAAGCCGAGTCCCACACGGGGTGCAAAGATTTTAGGGGGCGAAAAATTAGCAGCCCCGTTGGCATTTCTTTGTACAGCGTTGGTGGCAAGCGCCGAAACAATTGTTGCGCCTGAAAGAGCGTCAAAACAAGAGCCCGCAATTACTAAATCATTATAAAACGGATCATTTGGAGAAGATTGGGGGAAAAGGTTTGATTGAATGGCTATATTAAAAAAAATGACGGTGGAAATACATTTTATAATTTTCATGGATTAGGGATTGAATTATAAACGCGTGGTTTGTTTGAATTTAAAACCTATACAAGATTAGAAGTAATTCTGCTATGTCGTAATAAATAGGAAATTATTTTTGATATTTGGCGGAAATAAAATAGACCTAATGAATAAAAAATTATTTATCCTGCTAACAAGTTTTGTCCTCGGTATTTGCTCCTTGTCAGCACAACAGATTATTTTTTGCAATGATGTGGATGAACATGATGGTCAATGTAAACCAGAAAGTCCGTCCGGCGAGTGGAAAATGAGTGGTGGGCCGGTCAGTTTTTTTGCACTTATCAAATTTCCTGATGGCGCTAACTACCGTAAACTGCTGATGAAGATATATCGAAATGGTGCTAAAGACAAACCTTTTTTTGAAGACGATATTACTTTTGACAAAGGTACCAAATGCCTTCGCCAAAACCTGGTCTTTAATAAAAAGGGAGATTACAATGTTCAAATAACAGATGATGATGGTAAAGTGCTTATGGAGGGGAATCTTGTAATTAAAGGAAATAAAGGCATGGATTAAATCACATTAACATCCATTGTTTCGCCAAGTTAAAATCATCCAATAATCTTTTTCACCAACCCCTGCAACACATTACCCGGACCCACTTCAATAAATTCCGTAGTTCCATCCACCAGCATTTGTTTTACAGATTGTGTCCATAACACCGGCGCCGTGAGTTGAGCAATTAAATTTTGTTTGATGCTTTCGGAATCGCTTTCTGCCTTTGCTGTTACGTTTTGATAAATAGGGCAAAGCGGTTTATTGAATGCAGTTTGACGGATGGCTTGCTCAAGTTCCTTCCTTGCAGGTTCCATTAAGGGCGAATGAAATGCTCCACCCACGGGAAGTTTAATTACTCTTTTTACGCCGGCAGCTTTTAATTTTTCCGTAGCAATTTCAATTCCTTTTACACTGCCACTAATTACTAATTGACCCGGGGCATTATAATTGGCCGGCACCACCACTTCGTCTTTTATTTCTTTACAGATATTTTCTACCTGCGCCTCGCTTTCGTAACCCAGTACTGCGGCCATACACGAGGGGACAATTTCGCAGGCCTTTTGCATAGCTAAAGCACGTATATAAATTAGTTTAAGCCCGTCTTCAAAACCCATAGTTTGATTGGCGACTAATGCAGAGAACTCACCCAGCGAATGCCCGGCAACCATACCGGGTTTAAAATTCGGGATAAGCGCGGCTGAAATTACGGAGTGGAGAAATACGGCTGGTTGGGTAACTTTTGTTTGTTTTAATTCCTCATCACTGCCTTCAAACATTATTTGCGAAAGAGAGAAGCCAAGGATTTCATCTGCTTTAAGGAACATGTTTTTTGCAAGACCCGAACTTTCAAACAAATCCTTTCCCATTCCTTTAAATTGGGAACCCTGGCCGGGGAAGATATATGCTTTCATACAGTTTACGGTTTGCCGTTTGCGGTTTACAGTTCAACTAAGTCGCGAGGAGATAAGATTAATGAACTCGTTACGGGTGGGTTGTTTTTCGAATTCGCCGGTAAAGGCGGAGGTGGTGGTGGTTGAGTTTTGCTTTTGAACACCGCGCATCATCATGCATAGGTGTTTGGCTTCGATAACCACTGCGACGCCCAATGGATGTAAAGCTTCCTGGATACAATCGCGGATTTGGGTAGTGAGGCGCTCTTGCACCTGTAGCCGCCGTGCGTAAACATCAACTACCCTGGCTAGTTTACTAAGCCCGGTTATTTTGCCGTTGGGTATATATGCAATGTGTGCCCGTCCATAAAAAGGAAG
>JAQBNQ010000335.1 GCA_028288545.1 Bacteroidota bacterium | reverse complement strand
TCACTCAATATCACCATGGGATTTCCTTTGGCAGATTCTCAAATTGCAGATTTAATACGCTGTATTTTTTCTTTACACGAAAATGTAGAGCGGTTTAAAACCGGAGGCCATAATAACTTAAGGTTCTATTACAAGGATGTTTTTGATTTGCTGCATCACCCTTACGCTCCGTATCTTTTGCCCGTTAAAGAAAGGGCCATGGGCTTGATAGAGGATATTAAAGGCCACAATAGGATGATGGTAAGTTTTGATGAGCTGGCAGATAACTTTAAAGGCTCGGAGTTCGAAAAAATATTTTGGTATACTGAGGATTTGCGCGAATACCTGGATAGCTTACTGGCCCTGGTGGAGGCTTTACGCATTCACTTTTTAAAGCTAAGCCGCTCTAAGGAAAAAGATATGAGCGTTGATATTGAAATGCTTTTTCATATTGCAAATACGCTTAAAAGCCTTCAAAATATTGCTTTGGAAAGCGGCACAGGGGATTTGCAGGTAAGGTCATTCAGAAAATTGCTTACAGAGGCCATACGTGCCATAAGAATTCCTTTTGATGGGGAACCGGTACGTGGTTTGCAAATAATGGGTATGATTGAAACACGCTGCCTCGATTTTAAGAATGTTATCATTCTGAGTATGAACGAAAGTATTTTCCCTACAAACAAAACACCTAATAGTTATATCCCATTTGAAATGCGTAAGGAATTTTTGACAACGCATAAAGAGAAGGAGTCCATTTCGGCGTATTTGTTTTATCGCTTGCTGCAGCGTTCTGAAAATGTTTTTTTGCTTTATAATACCGAAAGCGATGAATTGGGTGGTGGTGAAAAAAGCAGGTTTATTCTTCAACTCCAGTATGAACTAAAGCAGGTCAATAACCGCGTAGTTATTAACGATCTAGTTTATTCGGTCGATCCTCCGCCACCAATTGCGGATGACGAAATAAACATAGAGAAAGATGATGCGTTAATGACACCGTTTATTAAAAATCTCACGGAGTATGGAATTTCTCCATCGGCTATTAACACCTATATCAATTGCTCGCTTCAATACTACTTCCGCTACCTGGCTAAAATGCGGGAGAAGGATGATATTGAGGAGAGCATAGAAGCGGCGACCCTGGGTTCTGCTGTTCACTTTGTTTTGGAGAATTTATATAAAGAATTGCCTGATGGAATTTTAACCGAAGAGTTCATAGAGGATACTGCGCGAAATAAGCCGCGCATTCGCGAATTACTTCATGAATCTTTTGCCAAACGCTTTGAAGGCGAAAGCTTGAAGCGCGGAAAGAACTATTTGCTATATCGCGTTGCATTAAAGCTGGTTGAAGAATTTTTAAAGCAGGAGAAGCGAAATATTAAAGCCCTGAATGAGACCGGAAGTGATATGCGATTAGTGATGTTGGAAAAAGAAATGGCAAAGCCAGTACAGGTTAGAGGGCATGATATTGTAATAAGAGGTAAAGTGGATAGGGTAGAAGTAAGCGAAGGCCTTATTAATGTAGCGGACTATAAAACCGGAACGCCGGTAGGCAGCAGTATCAAAACTGATGATGTAGCTATGTTTGTCACGGACCCAAAATATGGTAAAGCAATGCAGTTACTTACTTATGCATGGCTTTACTGGAAAACCAACGGTTCTAGAAAAATGCCTTTACGTTCGGGGATTTATTGGCTGCGTGAAATAACGCGCGGTTTCGATCCGCTTAAAATGGATAAGGAAGAACTTATAAGCAACGACACACTATTGCAATTTGAAGAGGTTTTGAAAAGCGTTCTTGGAGAACTGCTCAATCCTGAAATCCCTTTTTCTAAAACAAAGGATATAGACCGTTGTATTCATTGCGAATTTATACGGATATGTCGGAGGGATTAAATAATGTAAGATTTTTACTGCCTCTCATTTTATCCAGGTTTAATAAATTGGCAACAAAAGATTTCGGTATTGTGTATTTAATTGAAATTAATCTTAACCATTGTTCATTTTTTATTGATAATCAGTAAGTTATAAGCGAGATTAAATTTACTATTTTCGCTATCATGTATTATCAAAAGTTAATGAAATCGTTGTGTGCTGTCCTCCTTTGGCCATTGTTTAATCTTATACCCTTTGGCCTGAAAGCGCAGCAACAAGTTACCGTTATAAGCCGCTGCGGGGGAACTAATACTGTAGTAATACCCAACATTATCGATAACGATCTGGATGGAATGGATGACCGCCTTGAACAAAAACTGCTTGACCATTTTATGCCAGTGGTTATTCAGTTCAATAATGAAACCTGCCCCGGCCCTGCTTTGGATGGAACCGGCGATAGTAACCTGATAGTTTGCCATATCTTTCCTTATCCGCAACAATATACCACCAATACAAATTTAAGTTCGGTTGTAACCCACCCCGTTGCAGTTGTTCCATCGCATGGTTTATATGCAGGGCTGGTTTGGTATAACCCGCTTATCATTGTAAACACAGCGGTACTATACGGACAGGACTGCGGGTTATCCGGCCATACCGCCGATGTGGAAGGTTTTAGTTTTTCATTGAAATATATCGGGACTGATACCGCTGCAGGATGGATGTACGATACGGTAATGGCCAACTGGATGGGCGGAACTATTCAAACCATCTCTCATGCCGGCACCCTTTGCGAGCAAATAGAAACTCATCCTTACAAAAGTGTTCTTTTCCCAACCGGACTTGATACCGTTTACGCTTCGCCCGATAAGCACGGTAATTATTTAACCATTAGCGGCTGCGGCGCTTCCTTTATCTGTAACCCCGGATGCGGAGGAACTCAAATAAAAAAGAACGTAAGGAACATAAACCTTGGTGAACCAAATGCAACGCTAATAGCCGATCTTGGTTCGGTCTATCCTGCCTATGCTGGTAACGATCCATGGTCAACCTCCAATTTTCTGGCTGCACAAGGCGGCAATGCTGGCGCCATTCGCGATAAAATGATAAAGGCACTTACTTCTGATTTTGCTACAGGTCAAACGCTTACCGCCCAGCAAATCTGTCCGTTGTATACACAGTGCGATGGCCCTTCAGGACATTCGGATCAACAATTTATTTGCGCCGGAAATACATACAATTTTTACGGCCAGAATTTATCTTCAAACGGAGTATATACTCATACCCTTACCAATCACTACGGCTGCGATAGTATCATTACACTCACTTTGGCAGTTGGCAATCCGTCTACCGCTACCTTATACGACATTACCTGTGCAGGAAGACCCTACAATTTTAATGGCCGCCAGTTAACTGCTACAGGTGTTTATATTGATACCCTTACCAGTATGTTCGGTTGCGATAGTTCCATTACGCTTAACCTAACTGTTACGCCGGGTTCTAACTATAACGCCAGTGCCACTGCCTGTGTTGGTAGTACCTATAATTTTGGAGGTCAGCAACTAACTTCTCCCGGTACTTACGTAAACACCTTTAGCAATGTTGATGGTTGTGATAGCATCGTGCATCTTACATTATCTTTTGCGGGTTCTCCAACTTCCTCTTCATATACTGCCGCAACCTGCTCCGGCAATAGCTATAATTTCAACGGCCGCACTTTAACCAGCGGTGGCGTATATACCGATACCCTTACAGGTTCCAATGGATGCGATAGTGTAATTACATTAACCCTCAATGTTACGGCAGCACCAACTTATTCCTTCTCAGCTTCTACCTGCAATAGTACCGGCTACACTTTTAAAGGGCAACTCTTAACAACGTCCGGAATTTACAATGACACGATAACAGCCTTTGGCGGCTGCGATAGTATTGTCAGCCTTCTGCTGACGGTTGATTCTCCCGCCGTTTCATGGGCAGGAACCAGCGACACAGTATTGGTAAATAGCAGCAGCGTTTCCTTAACCGGCGGAAACCCCGCCGGCGGTTCCTATTCGGGAACTGGTGTTAATGGCAACACGTTTTATCCTGATTCCGTAGGTCCGGGCTCGTATACGATTACGTATAGCTATAGCGATTCGTTGAATTGCAGCAATAGTGTAGCAAAAACCTTTGTGGTGATAGTCTCCGGCATCACTGAAACGGGGATATCAGAAGCGCTGATATATCCCAATCCCGCAAATGACAAGCTCATTATTCAATTCACTTTGCTTTCTTCCGAAGAAGCTACTCCAATGGTGTACGACCTTACCGGCAAGTTAATAACTGTTCCTTTCACCCGGCAAACAGACCGGGTTGTGCTTAATACAGCTTCACTTGCAGATGGAATGTATTGGCTAAAGTTCAATATAGCCGGAAACCCTGTCAGCAAAAAGTTTGTGAAGTTAGCCTGGTAGATATCTCTTCAAAGAGAATTCAAGAAATCTGAAAGCGCCTGTTGATGTTCAGGATAGGTGTTCAGGTTATTGTGTTTTCCACCTTCTATTAAAACAAGTTTTTTCTTCCCAGCAATAGCGTCGTAAATCTTCTGGCTATGAGAAAAGGGTATTAAGTCATCCTTGCTGCCGTGAAGGATCAAAGTAGGAACACTAAACTTTGAAGCGTTCTGGAGGGTATTAAAATTATACTGCATTAAAAGCGAAGGGAGAAAATATGACATTCTTTCGTTGGCCAAATCCTTTAAGCTGGTGTACGGAGTTTCAAGGATTAGTCCCTTCACGTTTTCCGTGATGGCAAGTTCACTGGCAATACCAGTGCCCAGGGACCGACCGTATAAAATAACCTGGTCGGCTTTATAACCCGCACTTATCAAAAACCTCAAAGCCGCGCGGCCATCTTCATAAAAGCCTTTTTCAGAAAATGAATCTTCGCTCTTTCCATACCCCCGGTTGTCAATAATCAGCAAGTCCGAATTCAGCGCTAATATTTCATTTGAAACGTCCTGCCATCCACCAAGGCTTCCTGCATTTCCATGAAAATAAAGAATCACATACTTGTTTCCTGGGCGTCTATATAATATACCATTAATGTTAACCCCATCAATGGTTTTAATAAATACCTCTGTATCCAACGGCGATAAATTGTATTTAAAATTGAGTGGAAGTTTTTCAGGATAAAAAATCATCTTGTCCTGAAAAATATATATCAGTATCAGCACCAGGGCATATGATATAAACAAAATAAGTCCCAGTGCTTTCAGTATTCGCATAAGCCGGATTTCGAAATTCGCTTTTAAAAGCAGCCGTTGTACTCCTTTACTATCTTTCCAATAGCTTTGTAGTTAAAATCTTTGCTCTTGGCCTCTTGCACCAGTTT
>JAQBNQ010000322.1 GCA_028288545.1 Bacteroidota bacterium | reverse complement strand
ATTCCTGCTATCGGTATCTCCACATCAAAAATGCCGCGGTGGGTAAATCCGTAAATACGACTGCTATCGGTAACATATGGCAACATTAAAGACGGTACCCCCAGTGCATCCAGCATTTTTGGGTCCCATTTCAAACTCTTAATGTTAAACAACATGGTGCGCGATGCGTTGCTGTAATCTGTAATGTGCAAACTGCCATCGGTTAGTTTCCAAACCAACCAGGTGTCAATAGTGCCAAAAAGCAACTCGCCATTCTCGGCCTTTTTGCGGGCACCCTTTACATTATCTAATATCCATTTAATCTTGGTTCCTGAAAAATAAGCGTCAATTACCAGGCCCGTGTTATCGTGCACATATTTTTCTAATCCCTTCTTTTTCATGGCTCCGCATATATCAGCGGTTATTCTATCCTGCCAAACAATGGCGTTGCAAACAGGGATGCCTGTATTTTTATCCCACACAACGGTGGTTTCTCTCTGATTGGTAATTCCTATGGATGCTATCTGGCTGGGTGTTATTCCAGCGTTTCGTAAGGCTTCTTTAGCCGTGTATAATTGCGAGTTCCAAATCTCTTCGGGGTCATGTTCTACCCACCCCGGCTGCGGAAATATTTGGGAGAATTCCTTTTGTGCCATCGCTACGATATTGCCCTGATCGTCAAAAATAATTGACCTGGAGCTTGTTGTACCCTGATCCAGGGCCAAGATGTATTTTCTGTTATCTGGCATGAGCTTGTCGGATTGACGGATTATTAATATTTTAGCAACTAATATAGAAAGAAGTCTATACCCTTGTATAGACCTTGTAAACATTTTTTTATTTCGGGCCCACAACCGGTAGTTTGCCTTCTATATCCGGGCTTATTTTAAGAGTAACGGAAAAATTGCTTTTTATTGAAAATCAGCCTGTTACAATAAAATGTTGATTTGCCATCAGCGGCAAAAATCAGTTGATCGGATAAAATATGTAATTAGGTATAGCAAATTGTTAAATACAGGCTATTTTGGACCAATAATCAGCTTTATGGCGGTAAAACAGTCGGGTGTGAAAAAGGGCAGACAGATAAGACTAATTGAGGTAAAGAGCGAAGTGGGTGCCGGCACCCGTGGAGCCAGCCTTGGCATAGATGCCATTAAAATTGCAGCGCTTGATTTCCGCAGCAATTTTTTCAAAACCCATCGCAGCATAAATATTCCGGACGATAATGCCGCCTTGTTTGGCATGATAGAAAGCCGTTATGCAAAGCGCATCCGCAGCGTTTTAAAAATGTACGAACGGGTAGGTGCCGCCGTGCGCGATTCGCTGAAGGACGGCAAGTTCCCCATCATGCTTTCAGGCGATCACTCCACCGCCGGTGGAACCATGGCTGGTATACGCATGGCCTATCCCGACTCACGCCTGGGTGTTATCTGGATTGACGCTCACGCCGACCTTCACTCTCCTTACACTACGCCATCGGGCAATATGCATGGCATGGCCCTGGCTACTGCGGTGGCAGAAGATAATATTGAAAACAAAGTGAACGACCTGGATTACGAAACCATTGAACTTTGGGAGCGCCTTAAAAACGTTGGTGACATAGCCCCTAAGCTCGAATACCGCGACTTGTTGTTTATGACACTCCGCGATTTTGAAGAGCAGGAAGGGTATCTTATAAAGCAACATAAAATTAAAAACATCTCTACTTCCGAAATCAAGAAAACAGGAGTAACAAAAATTTGCCGCGAGGCCATGAAGTACCTTTCGCATTGCGATAAAGTTTATATCACTTTTGATGTGGACGCACTGGACCCTTCCATTTCGCGCGGTACCGGAACCCCCGTTAAAGGCGGCTTAAACGAGCGCGAAGCCGCTGATATAATTCTTGAACTGGTTCAAAACGAACGTGTTTGCTGCCTTGAATTCACCGAAATAAATCCAACGCTCGACAGCGAAAATGTAATGGCTGAAACTGTTTTTGAGATATTGCAAAAAGTGGCAAGGCAGGTGGAAATAATTTAAATAACAGCCACCTCTCCTAACCTCTCCATAGGAGAGGAACAATGCAATACAAAATTCCGGTAAATCATCAGTGTACATAGTGGCGATAGCAATAATCAACTGAACTTGTATTAACTCCTCTCCAAAGGAGAGGCCGGGAGAGGTGGCTGCTCAATCTTTGTTTCTTCCATACGTTAATTAATTATACTTTCGCGTTACTAAACCAAACCCATTATGAAAAAAATAATTTACCTAGGCACTATCGCACTATTGATATCAGGCATTTTTAGTCTTTCGTCATGCACTAAATCTCTAACTGCACATTACATGTTTAACGACATGAATGCCTGTCTTTCAGCTTCCGCGCTGGGGCAGCACTACCAGATTGTAAACTTTACTATTAACCACAACGACCTTGTAACCACCGTTAACCAGGCAGGTGCTAAAGATGTTTCAAGAGTACAGAGCGCTAACTTATCTCAAATGACAGCCACTGTTGCTTCTGGCTCAACCTTCGATCAAATTGGCGATATCGAGGTTTATTATAAAACAGCTAACACGCCTAATGATTCGGTAATG
>JAQBNQ010000319.1 GCA_028288545.1 Bacteroidota bacterium | reverse complement strand
GTGTATCAAATTCAAGCAAAAATGCATCGCTTAAAGTCAAAAGGGTGTCCTGGAAAAAATAGGCACCGGCTTTTTGCAACACCGGAAACTGAGGCGAGGTAGTATACCCGCCCACATATATTCGACCATTGTAATATTTAATATCTAATGCTTCATCAATTCCATTGCCACCATAGCCGGTAGACCACTTCCATTTTCCAAGGTTATCAAACTTGGCTATAAACGCATCCCTGCCCACCAGGGCAACCGGACGGGTATAATTACCTGATGAAGCAATAGGAAAATCCCATGATTCGGAATAACCGGTAACAAAAATACCCGTCGGGCAGGCTGTAACTGCATTGGCCTCGTCATCATTTGAACCTCCGAAAAAAGTAGCCCATTTAATATCCTGCCTGAAATCAGTTTCCATTATTACGGCATCCCTTCCCTGGGGTGGGTAAACCGCATAAGAACCATTTACCATTGGAAAAACAGGCAACGAAAAATCGCTGGAATATCCTACTGTAATAGTATTATTGCTCGGGTCATCCACAATACTCTTAAAGGATGTATGAAGCGAATCCTGCACTGCGCCGTATAATAGATCAATGGGCGGATCAATCGTAAAGCCCCCGTTTTTCCAATCTTGAGGAATGACATATGAAATGTTGTTGCCCTTAACTGAAAGTTTTCCTGCCTGCGTTTTATCCTTGAGTTCAAATAATACCGGGCCTTCACTTACGCCAAATTTTTGATGCGTGTAGATGATGTTATTCTCTCCCTTTAAACTGGCATTGGC
This sequence comes from Bacteroidota bacterium, assembly GCA_028288545.1. Classification (GTDB taxonomy): domain Bacteria; phylum Bacteroidota; class Bacteroidia; order Chitinophagales; family LD1; genus Bog-950. Next base: position 17,699 of record JAQBNQ010000319.1, on the reverse strand, counting down.
GCCTGACACCGTATAGTTTATCTGGCTTGCATCAGCCCCGATGTTTACCATAAACTCATGCTTGGCCACTCCTTTCTTATCAATGGACCAAACCCAATCAATACCAGGATAGATATTCCGGATTATCACCATTTTTGAAGCGTCCACATCTTCCAGCCTTAACTGCGAAGTATAAAAATTGAACTTTGGATTTTTTCCCTTTACAAAGATTACCTGGGCTTTACTGATATCAGCTTTCTCTAACTTAAAGTCAATCTTGTTATAAGCGGTTTGACCTGTAGTATTTTCTTTTACAACTACGGAATATCCTGTTTTGGTAATGAACAGTTGCATTGGGCCACCGGTGTTATAAAATAACACATCGCCATTTGCCTTGCCGTGTTCATCGCAAACCTGTCCTTTGTTTTCAATAAAATAGTTAGAAAGTTTATTGACCTGCGCGGCAGTAATTACCTGGGCCAGCAAAACGAATAGTATGAAAGAAAATTTAGGGGTGTAGAGTTTCTTCACGCCGAAAAGATAAAGAAATTAAATAAAGCTGCAAATGAAACTAATATACCGGGGACAGCATATTTAAAACTAAAGATAGAATCTAGTTTTGATATTACCTAACCGGATTTTCCAAAAAGATCATCAAATCGCTCAAACGTATCACGGAAATAGGGAATCACCTTTCCCGAAACCTCAACAACTTTAGGCGCAAGGTTACCTATGTATGGATAAACATGCGATGTTTCCTTTTGCTTTACCGGTATTACATCCAGCCGGTTTAAAAACCATGTAAAAACACACAACAGGTATAGCCCTACAAGAGCATGAATAAGTCCTCCCGCTATTTTATTAGGAAGATTAAGCGCAAACGATTTCAATATATTTTCCAAAGCCCAGGCCAGTAATTTCATTAATACTACCACCAGTAACACAATTACAACAAAAGCAATAATGGCAAGTTCCTTTGGGCTTAAGTGTAAATATCCGTGTAGTAGATTAATGACCATGTATGAAAACCGGAGGGCGGCAATAATGCCCAAAAACCAGCCCAGCAAAGAGAAAACAGAATAGATAACGCCATTCTTAAATCCCTGGTAAAAACCAAAGCCGATAAACACAAGAAATAACAGGTCGAATATCAAGGCGGAATTTTTAGCTCAACAGACTTTTAACTACGTCGGCCACCAATTTATTATCTGCCTTGCCAGCCAATTGCTTAGAGGCTACGCCCATTACCTTGCCCATTTCCTTTTGGGTAGTGGCACCGGTTTCGGCAATAGCTTTTTTTACTACCTCGCGTACTTCGTCTTCGCTCATCATGGCAGGTAAGTATTTTTCAATTATTGCTACTTCCTGCTTCTCTTTGTCAATCAGGTCCTGGCGGTTTGCCTTTTCAAATTCAGTAATGGAATCCCTGCGCTGTTTAACCAGTTTCTGTAGCATTTGCACTTCCTTTTCGGGGCTTATTTCGCCTGTTGAACCTTTTTCGGTTTTTGCTAAAAGTATAGCGCTTTTAATGGCACGTATTCCTCTTAAGCCCACTTCGTCCTTTGCCATCATAGCGGCTTTAAGGTCGGCATTGATTCTTTCTTCCAAAGTCATGGTGATATAGTTTTGCGCAAAGCTATAAAAATGGCGATGACTAAATTCAGGTTCTCAAATACAGATATGTTGATAGTTTTGAACTATGAAGAAAAATATAGTCATTGTTGGCGCCGGCCTGGTGGGTTCTATGCTGGCCTGCTACCTTAGTAAAAGGGGCCATAAAGTTTCTGTGTACGAACGCAGGCCCGATATGCGTGTTGCCGGATACATTGGTGGACGCTCTATCAACCTCGCCCTAAGCCACCGCGGTTGGAAAGCCCTGAAAAAAATCGGGCTTGACAAGGCCGTTGAAAATATCGCCATCCCCATGACCGGCAGGATGATCCATGATTTGAGTGGCAGTACCAATCTCTTTCCATACGGTAAAGAAGGACAAGCAATTTATTCGGTAAGCCGTGGCGAACTGAATAAAATAATGGTTATTGAAGCCGAAAAGTTTGCCGATGTGAACTTCTATTTTAACAATCGCTGTACAACACTTGATTTTGACAATAACCAGATTTCCTTTGAAGATGCACAGGCGAACAAATCCACGCATCAATCGGCTGATGTAATATTTGGGGCAGATGGCGCCTTTAGCGAAGTACGTTACCAAATGCAAAAAACACCCAGCTTTAATCTCAGTCAAAACCACGAACAATACGGATATAAGGAACTGCACATTCCCGCCGGAAAGAATGGTGAACACCAGATAGAAAAAAACGCTTTACACATTTGGCCCCGTAAAAGTTTTATGATGATAGCCCTTCCTAATCTTGACGGAAGCTTTACCGTAACTCTTTTTGCGCCATTTAAAGGCGAAAACTCTTTTGAGTCGATTCAAACAGAAAAAGATATTGATGCTTATTTTAACCGCAACTTTCCTGATGCGGTACCCTTAATGCCGAACCTTAAGGAAGATTATGCTTCCAATCCTACTTCCTCGCTGGTAACTATTAAATGCTTTCCGTGGACGTATAAGAACACCTGTCTGATAGGGGATGCAGCCCATGCAGTAGTGCCGTTTTACGGACAGGGCATGAACTGTGGCTTTGAAGATGTAAGCGAACTGGACGAAATATTAAACGGCAGCAACGAAAACTGGGAGCAGGTGCTGGATACGCTGCAAAATCAACGGAAGCCCAATGCCGATGCCATCGCAGACCTTGCAGTGCACAATTTCATTGAAATGCGCGACTTGAGCGGGCGCGAGGATTTTCAGCTACGGCTTAAAATCGAGAAAAAGCTGGCCGAAAAATTTTCTGACAAATTCATGACACATTATTCTATGGTAACGTTCAGCGATTTATCATATTCGGAAGCGAAAAAGCGCGGTGAAGAGCAGAGCGAATTACTGGATAAGATTATGTCCATTGGTGATATTGCAGCAAAATGGGATAGCCCCGAGGTGCTGAAGATTGCAGAAGATTGGATAAAGGTTAACCGGAATTAGCTTTATTTTCACAAACAGGCGATTTCTGTCTTTATCCAACTTATAATGAAAAATATTTTTGTTCTGCTGTTATTATTTATTTCCATGCGCTCATTTTCGCAATATGAAGATGATAGCAGAATAGTGAGTGAATATATAGTAATGCTACAACCGGTTAGCCCGGTAGCCGCCTTACTGAAGGACTATCCCTCGCTTCATGTTAAAAAGTGTCTGTCTAAACGGATGAATATATGGCTGCTGGAAAGAAACACTACAGTCGCTCCCGATAATTTCCTAAGCACTCTTCGCAGCAACAAACAAATAAAACTTGCCCAATTTAATCACCGTGTAACCCGACGTTCGCTTGTGCCAAACGACACCATGTTCAACCTGCAATGGAACCTGCACAATACCGGCCAAAGCAGTGGAACTGTTGGGGCGGATATTGATGCTATTGACGCCTGGGGAATTAATCACGGCAATCTTACGGCAAACGGCGACACTATTGTAATAGCTGTAATAGACGGAACCTTTGATATTACGCACAACGACCTGAACTTCTTCGTCAACCATCACGAAATTCCTAATAACGGAATTGATGATGATGGCAACGGTTTTATAGATGACTATTACGGTTGGAGCGGATATGATACTACTGGAAACATTAACGCCGGTGGTGGCGATGATCATGCCATGCACGTTTCGGGAATAGCAGGTGCAGTGACCAATAATCATGTGGGCATTGCCGGTGTTTGTTGGGGGCCGAAATTACTACGCGTGGCGGGTGCAACTAATGTAGAATCAGAAGTTGTGGAATCTTATGATTATGTAATTGCCATGCGCAGGGTTTACAACAACACTTTTGGAACACAGGGTGCTTTTATCGTTTCCACCAATTCATCATTTGGTGTTGACCAGGGACATCCCGCCGATTTTCCGGTGTGGTGCGCCATGTACGATTCGATGGGAGCTTTAGGTATTTTGAGTGCCGCTGCCACTACCAATAACCCATGGAATGTTGATGTAACCGGTGATATACCTACCACCTGCCCCAGTAAATGGCTAATGTCAGTAACCAATACGACGCGTACTGATCATATCAATGGAAGAGCCGGAGTGGGCAAAATAAATGTTGATATCGGCGCTCCCGGTACAACTATATATTCCACTATAACCAACAACGGCTATGGCACCATGACAGGTACCTCCATGGCATCGCCACATATTGCAGGTACTATAGCTGCATTATATGCCGCTGCCTGTCCGGCATTGATAAATGATTACTATGCCTATTCCGATTCTATTGCCCTAATGGTGAAGCAAATGATACTGGATGGCGCCACCCGCATATCTGATCTTTACAATCAAACAACAAGCGGCGGAAGGCTTAATCTTTACCAGGCTGTAAGAAACCTTGATGAGTACAATTGTAACGCATGTAGTTACTACGACAGTATATTTTACACTCAGCCTTCTTGCAGCAACACCTGCGATGGCTCAGCCCGGATTTCGGTTTATGGAAACAGCGTTTATCGTTACGACTGGAACACCGGTCAAAACACTTCCTCTATTAATGGTCTTTGTCCGGGGTTTTATTCTGTAACCATTACTGATACCGTAGGTGGATGCCAGCGCATTCAAAATTTTTCTTTATTCAGGCCGGATAGTATCGTCATATCCTCCATTCATCTTATCGCTGCAGATAGTGTAAGCCCAGGCAACATCATTGTAAGTGCAAGCGAAGGAAATTATACTTTATTATATGGCCTTGATACTTCCAATTATCAATCTGCATCTACCCTGGTCGTTGACTCCAACGGGGTTTACGCCGTTTTTATAAAAAGCGAAACCGGCTGCGTGGTACAGAAAAATGTAGTGTTGTCCGGGCTTGAAGAAGTTGCGATGGACAATAGCCTGCTATTATATCCTAATCCCGCTAATGACGTTTTAAATGTTTCGATGGATATTTCAAAAGCTACCGAAACCAACTTTTCGGTTATTGACATGTTAGGCCAAGCGGTTTTAACAGAAACAAAACAAATACCTGCCGGTATTCATACGGCTACTATTGATTTGGCGGGATTTGCAAACGGTGTGTACTTTTTACGTTTAGGGGATGGACATTTCTCCATCATCCGCAAATTTGTGGTTGCAAAATAGTACCCCCTTTTATCCGGGGGCAACTATATTTGTTCAATGCAAAAGCGCTGGGCCATAAAAAAAGTTGATGAAGAAAAAGTAAAGCTGTTGCAGCAAGGGCTAAACATTCACCCCATCCTTTGCAGATTACTGGTTCAACGCGGAATTGAAACTTTTGAACAGGCCAAATCTTTCTTTCGCCCATCACTTGATGATCTACACGACCCCTTTTTGATGAAGGGAATGGATAAGGCCATCAATCGTATTACATCAGCCATTGGCAATAATGAAAAGATATTGGTTTATGGCGATTACGATGTAGATGGAACAACTGCTGTTGCTACGGTTTATTCTTTCTTCAAAGAATTTTACCCAAACATTGACTACTATATACCAAACCGTTATACAGAGGGATATGGAATTTCAACCCGGGGTATTGATTTTGCGGCGGAGCATAATTTTGCATTGATCATTGCACTGGATTGCGGCATTAAAAGTAACGATAATGTCGATTACGCCAATGGTAAAGGAGTTGACTTTATTATTTGCGATCACCATACACCTGGCGCTGAAATCCCCAATGCAATTGCGGTGTTGGACCCAAAAAGAAATGATTGCAACTATCCCTATAAAGAATTAAGCGGCTGCGGTATTGGGTTTAAACTGATACAGGCCTATGCTATTCAAAATGGTATTAGCTTAACCAGGTGTTATCAATACTTAGACCTTACCTGTGTAAGTATTGGAGCAGACATTGTGCCTATAACAGGAGAGAACCGGATATTGGCTTATCATGGCCTGCATAAACTGAACACTAACCCGGTAATGGGTTTAAAGAAACTGAAGGAAATATCGGGGGTACAAAAAGTGATGGACATAACTGATGTTGTGTTTATCCTTGGGCCACGTATCAACGCTGCCGGCAGAATGGACGACGCCAAACACGCCGTTAAATTGTTGATAGCTGAAGACATTGACTATGGCGCAGAAGCAAATGCCGTTAAACTGAATGCTTACAACAACGACCGCAAGGATCTTGACCGCAGCATAACCGCCCACGCACTTGATATAATTGGAGGTGACGAAAAACTGATAAGCCGCAAATCAACTGTATTATATCATCCCGAATGGCATAAAGGAGTAATAGGCATCGTTGCCTCGCGACTAACTGAAACCTACTACCGGCCAACCATTGTGCTTACCGAAAGCGATGGCAAGGTAACCGGGTCTGCCCGCTCGGTCAAAAATTTTGATTTGTATGAGGCTATTTATGAGTGTCGTGAACTGTTGATACAGTTTGGGGGACATAAGTTTGCCGCAGGTTTAACCATGCAGGCCGAAAACGTAGATGCATTCAGTCAAAAATTTGAGGCCGTAGTAACTGAAAGGATACTGCCGGAGCAACTGATACCCGAATTGGAGATCGATGCTGAACTTGAACTGGATAGTATTACACCCAAATTTTACAACATCATTCAGCAAATGGCACCGTTTGGGCCGGAGAATATGAAGCCTGTTTTTGTTACGCGAGGCGTCAAGGACAGCAACTGGAGCAAGATTGTAAAAGAAGATCACGTTAAGTTTTCCATCAAAAAAAATGGCGGCCCAATTATAGATGGTATCGGCTTCGGCTTAGCTAGTAAATTCGACATTATTAAAAATGGACCATTTGATATTACCTACCAGATTGACGAAAATGAGTGGCAGGGAAATGTGAGATTACAATTGATGGTGAAGGATGTAATGCCAATTTGATATTTATGGGCCGATATTTATGGGCCCGCTCCGTCCGTATACCCTAATTGGTCACATAATTTCAACTTATCTGGTTTGAACCATTTCCCCAGGGGTGCTAAGCAATATTTTTAACATACATATTATCCTTACTTTTTAAAAAGTATGTATTTTGCCATATCTTCACCAACAAATTTTGTCTATGAAAATTAACTTTTTACTATGGGTCTCATTTGTTCTTTACAGCCAGGCATCATTAGCTCAACTGGTATATGGTGATGGTGTAGTGACACGCTGCGATTACCAGGGTACCGATCGAGTTGTAAAAATATTCCAACTTGCTGATACAAGCGGAGCGCCATATGGTGACAATTGGGGAATTACTCCATCACCTGATTACACGGACTGGAATTCGCACTACCTGGGCCAGGTTTTTGGAGTAACTGTAAATACCAACGATGCAGATCAAACTATTTATGTAGCAAATACCCAGGCATATCCGCAAACAAGTGCTATAACTTATCCTAACGGCCTGCAAAATTATCCCGATCCTTCGCCCGCAGGGGTTGTGCTGATTTGGGCTTTGAATCCCAATACAGGTAGTTATACGCCCCTGGTTACTTCTACTCTTAATGGTGGCACTTTAACCACAAACGATTCAACGGTAATATTCAACAGAGGAAGTGGATTAGGAAACATTAGCTTCGACAAATTGCATAACCAGATATTTGCCACTAATATGGAAGATGGTCGAATCTATAGAATTGATGCTGCTAGCGGAAAGGTATTAAGTCGTTATGACCCCTTTAATAGATTTACCTATGCCGCAACTAACATACCCAAGGTTGTAGACCTGGGTGAAAGAATATGGGGGATACAATTTGACAATTTGACTATTGCCGGTATTGCAGCCCAAAAGCTCAATAAGGTTTATTTTGCGCAGTGGAACGAAGACCTTGGACATCAAACAGGAGTTAATAACCAGATTTATTCGGTAGGCATTAATTTTTATACAGGAGATTTTATAGCGGCATCCGGAGCCAGCCAGTATGACCTGATTGACACTGTACCGCATCTTGAGATTGTAGTGCCTCCAATTCCAACCAATCCGGCAAATGCAACTCCATACTCCAATCCTGTGTCGGATATCAAAATTTCCTCAAATAGTAATATAATGCTGTTAGCTGAAAAAACTATGAGTGCCGAAGCGGGGGGGGCTAATCTGGCAGGCAGTGGGTCGCTCGTTGGCCAGATTGCCGAATTCTGGGCTCATCGATCAAGAGTGATGAGATATGACCTTAATAATAGTACCTGGACATTTAATACGCATACTTATTACGTGGGCAACTACAGCTTGGTTACCAGTACAGGCTATACACCGGTAGATTACAATAACACTAACTGTTCTGGAGGAGTAGACTTTGGAATGAGTTTTCAAACAAAGATATTAACCGAAAATGACACTTGCGAAACCATGCTTTGGGCCACGGGCGATGCTCTCAAACACCCCAGTTTTCCTGGTGGTACGCATCCCTCTGAGTTTGTTTATGGTATTGCTGGCATTGCATTAACCAATGGCAACTCACACTATAAAACCGCTGGCAATCCGGCCTCCGAAGATTCATCCACTATCTATCAGGATGTTTTTAGTAACAGCACTGGTTCTTACCAGGGTGGTAAAGCTTTGCCTGGCGATATTTATATTTATCGTCATTCGTGCCGTGTATCCCTGGGTACCGAAAATACTGAATCCATCGCGATGACTTGTTTTCCTAATCCTTTCAATACTGAACTTAGTGTGAAGTATGAAAATTTCGGCAACGATAATATTGTCATTGAACTCTTCGATAATCTGGGCAAAGGTTTAAAAAGATTGGAAAATCAGGGCTTAGGCACCCATCAGGTTAATCTTAATCTTTCTGACCTGTCTAGCGGGATGTATACCGTAAAAATTACTATTGGGGATAAGTTAAAGGTGGCAAAGGTGGTCAAGAATTAATTGCCAGACTTCAATGTTGCATAAAGTTACCTATAACTAAATTCAGCCAGTAATATTTCCGGCTTGCCGATGTATATCTGAATTGCCGGAATTTTGGGCTTGCTACCGATTGCGGCTTTCATCATTCACTTATATGTCCCTCTTCCATAATAATCTTCATCTTTGGCGCGTTATTAAGTACTTATACTTATGCTCAAACTCTTTATTTCCTCTTTTGGCTTACTTGTAATTAACGCCGGCCTTTTTGCTCAAACTAATTTAGATAGCCTCGTAAATTACGATTCGTTGGCCCTTAAAGTTGCTGCCAATCAACCCGCCTATCAAACATTGTCTGAACGGGCAAAACTGGTTTGGGACGACGGAACCAGCGAACAGGATTTCCAGGCAAACATCCGGACACTTAAAGATAGTTTGGTGTGGATGAGCTTAACCGGTGCTATGGGAATTGAAGGGGCGCGTATTCTGGCAACAAAGGATTCGTTCAGGCTGATCAATAAAATGGCAGCGGAATATGCCAGCCGCGACTTTAGTTTTTTAAGCGATTGGCTGTTGTTTCCGGTAAGCTTTAAAATGCTGCAACAAATACTTGCCGGGGGGCAGATTTCAATCAATGAAAGAGCATCAGTAGCCTTATATAAAGACAGTATGTACGTGATATATAACGAAAACGAAAAAATGCTGGAGAAGATATGGGTGAACACCGGAAACTACACTATTACTAAAATTCTGTTGAAAGACAAGATGCTGGCACAAGAGATGAGCATTACTTTTGACAGGTATAGCGAATTGAACGGGAAACCTTTTTCTTATAACCGCGTGATTGATGTAAACCGCGAGGGAGTTAAGTTAAAGCTGAGTATAGATATAAATAAAGCCCGGTTGAATGAAGACCTCAGTTACCCATTTGAGGTAAGTGAAAAATATAAGCGGGTACATTGAAAATGAAATCTGAAATTCTGAATCTCAAATCCCCGGTTTATCGTTTTTTAAATTGCAGGTATAGCCTGTCGTTTATTCTATTCCTGTGTTTAATGCCGGCCAGTGTTTCGGCACAGCCAGGTCCTAAACAGAAGAAAGAACAGTTGCAGCAGCAAATGAAAAAACTGCAGGATGAAATAAAGAACATTGAGGCGGCTATTAAAAACACCAATGCCAAAAAGGAAAAGGGGCTGAGTGAAATACTTTCATTGCAGGCTAAGATCAGGTCGCGCGAAAGATTGATAGGCAACATTAGCAACCAGATAGATGACCTGGATGAAACCATATCGGAAACGGAGAGCGACATAGATAACAAGGGCAAACAAGTGGAGAAAATGAAGGCCGATTATGCTGATATGCTTCGCAAGAGCTACCAGAACATAGTTCTGCAAAACCAGGTTGCCTTTGTACTTTCCGCTACTTCGTTTTATGAAGCCTTGCGCAGGTATAATTATTTGCTGAAGGTGGCAGAGTATAGAAGAAACCAGGCTAAGGATATACAAAAAGCTATTAGTGAACTACAGCAGAAAAGAGATGAGTTGGAGGAAAACAAAGGCGAAAAAATAAACCTGCTAAAGCAACAAACACATCAGAAAACCAAACTTGAGAAGGAAAAGGAAGATAAGGACCAGGCCGTAGCACAGTTAAGCGAAAAGGAGAAAAAGCTAACGGTTCAGATCAACGAAAAGAACAGGGCGGCACAAAAGCTGAACAATAAAATACAAGCTATTATTGAGGAGGAGATCCGCGCGGCAAAAAAGAAGGCCGAAGATGAAGCCAGGAGAAAGAAAAGCAAAAGCAATACTACCAGCGTGGTTGTAAATAAAAAGACCAACGAAACCATGCCTCTTACGCCAGAGGAACAAGCGCTTTCAAAAAATTTCTCAAACAATAAAGGCAAACTACCATGGCCGGTGGAGCGCGGACACATTGTGGCCCAGTTTGGCAAGCATGAGCACCCTGCACTTAAAGGTGTAATGGTTGAAAATAACGGGCTGGATATAAAAACAACCACCGGGTCGGAGGCAAGAGCCGTTTTTGGCGGCACTGTGGTTAGTGTGTTTTATTTGCCTACCACCCAAAACTGTGTAATAGTTAAACACGGCGAGTATTTTACAGTTTATGCAGATATGGAAAGCGTAAGTGTAAAGCCCAACCAGGTGGTTACTACTAAGCAAAGCCTGGGCAAACTACACACCGATAAAAACGATGACCTTACCAAAGTTCATATTGAAATATGGAGAGGCAAAGACAAAATGGATCCCGAACTTTGGTTAGCCGGTAACTAGTTCTATATCGCCGATTGAGAAAACGCAAATATCAATAAAAGTACAAAACCTGTTATAGCCGCAAGGCCATGTACAACGGCCAGCCATTTCGGAACCTTTTTGCCTGTTACATCCGTGTAAAACAATATTACGCCCCCTAAAGCAGCCAGGCAGAAAATAATGATGCTGGCAATTGGGCCGGGGCTGTGACAGCAATAAGCAATGAGGAGAATAATACCCACTGAAGCAAACAGTCCGTGTATCATCGCTACAATCAACGGCCTTTTACTATCTTTTAATACAAGCGTTAACAGGTACATGCCTATCAGGGCTGCTAATCCAAATACCGCAACAGCAGTATAAATTAATGTCCGGTCAGATCCGGTGTTAACTTCAGGATTGCCCGTATCCGGTTTTGCCATTGTTACAGCATTTAATGTATCAGCGGCGTTTATAATTGTATCGGAAGCAACGGCGACTGTGCCTGTATCTGCCGAATGAATGCCCTTGCCGGCTCCTTTCGCCTCGTCTGATTTATTTTTGTGTACGGGCATTACCGTTATTTCCTCGTGCACGTGTTTTGAACGATCATCTTTATATTCTATACTATCTCCTTTATGGCCTCCCCTTGGCACACCCGATGCATCGTTGACCTGGGCGTTGCCAGCAGAGAATAAAAGCAACCCAATCATAACAACCTGCAGTTTTAACATGTATCGTTTCATAATTGTAATATTTGATCTTTATGAATGTCGAAAAAACTGTGCCAGCCGTTATTTGATGGTAATAGGGCAATTATTTACCCATGCATTGTTGTAGTAATCAATGCGGTAAATACTTTTTTGCACTAATAGTGATCCAATCGTGCCTTGCTATCGTAAGTGAATAGAACAACGAAATAAAATACGCTACATAAAATGCATTCGGATGCCCACCTAAACTTATCGTTCTTTTCATTCAATAGTGTGGGTTATACACGGAGGCGCTTCGGCGCCTCCACATTTTTAAGGATGAGAAATTAAACGATATTTGGGAGCACGAACACGATATTTGGAGCAGCATAAAAAATATGATGAGGCCCTTCTTTATACCGAACTGAAGAGCAAGAGCAGAAAGGCATTTGAATACCTTTATGATAACTATAGTGCTGCCCTGTATGGTGTAATTGTAAATGTGCTGAGAAATGAAGAAGCCAGTAACGATGCCCTGCAGGAAGTTTTTGTAAAGATCTGGAACAACTTTGATTCGTACGACCCCTCTAAATCCAGGCTCTATACCTGGATGTTGAATATAGCCCGTAACCACTCCATAGATAAGCTGCGCTCCAAAAACACAGCCGACAGGAAGGAATTGAAAAATGACAAAGAATATGTGCAGAGTCAAAAGGGAGCGGAAACCTTTGTTGAAGGTATTGGGCTAAGGAAACTGGTAGACCACCTTGACGAAGATCAAAAGCAAGTAATTGATTTATTATATTTTCAGGGGTTTACGCAAAGTGAGGCAGCCGAAGAATTGAATATCCCCTTGGGTACAGTAAAGTCGAGAGTTAGAATAGCAATACATAAATTAAGAAAATTCTTTTAGAAAGTGAACATTAAAGAACTCATAGAATCAGGCTCACTAGAGCTATATGTGATGGGCTCCCTGCCTCCAGAGGAAACGAAGGAGATAGACGAGTTACGCCTGGCACATAAAGAACTTAATGAAGAGATCCTCAAAATTGAGGATGCTATGATTGCTTATGCCGATACTCATGCGGTTAAACCTAAAGAGGAACTAAAAGAGAAAATTGCCGGTAAACTTAATTTCTCAGTAAACCTTGATCTTGACCAGGAACGCGTTAGTTCCATACTTATACAAATGCCCGGCATTTACCGGTTTGCTGCCGCTGCATCTGTAGCGCTTATCTTAACCTTTGCTGTTACTACTTTTTATTATGCCAGTAAATATCACGATGCCAGCAGCCAGTTAGTGGCTATGCAATCGGAAAAAACGCAATTGGCCAACCAGGTAAAATTTGTAACCACAGAATCGGAAAGAATAAAGGGTGAACTGGCTATTGCCTCGGATCCAACGAAGAAAATGGTTGCCCTGAAAGGAGTAAACATTGCGCCCAATGCCAATGCCGTTGTTTATTGGGATAAAGAAAGCGGCAAGACCTACTTAAAAATTGGCGCTATGCCACAAATTACCAGCGATCAGCAATTTCAATTATGGGCTATGGTTAAAGGTAAACCCGTTGACCTGGGTGTGATAAATAAAGATGGCTCAACCTTTATTGAAATGAAGGATGTTCAAAATGCCGAAGCATTTGCAATTACACTTGAACCGCTTGGCGGAAAACCTGTACCTGACATGGACAAGCTATGTGTGATAGGCAACGTTTAACGACGCTTGTTTCCCATAAAACGAATGTTCATTCCCTCGACAGCCAGCGAGAAGATCACTGCTACGTATATAAAAGCCTTGTTTACATGCACTCCAAATCCTTCTAAAATAAGTGTAAGTCCTATCATTATTAAAAACGACAGAGCCAATATCTGCAGCGTAGGAAATTTTTCGATGATGTTGCTTATTACCCCGCTAAACTTCATCATTACCAGCATCGAAATAACAATAGCCAGTATCATGATCATTACGTAGGGAGTTAAGCCCACTGCGGTAAGAATGGAATCAAAAGAGAAGATGATATCAAAAAATATGATCTGTACTACCACTTTAAAAAACGCCGATTTCACTTTTGTTGTTCTTCCCTCTTTTTCATCACCGGCAATTTTATGATGTATTTCGGTGGTTGATTTTGCCATCAAAAAGAGCCCTCCTCCTATCAGTATCAGGTCGCGGCCGCTAAGCGAGGTGCCAAATAAAGTAATAATAGGAGTCGTCATTTTTATGATGTACGAAATTCCTATCAGCAGTCCCACCCTAAAGAAAAGTGCAATGATCAATCCTAAATTACGGGCAAGTGGTTGTTCCTTTTTGGGCAGCGCATTCGCAGCAATCGAAATAAATATTACATTGTCTATGCCTAACACTATCTCCAAAAAAGTAAGCGTTAGCAAACTAACCCATGCACCGGGTGTACCAAAAACAGAAAATCCAAAGTCCATGGCCTAAAAATATAAGATTGAAATTAAATGGGCTTATTCTTTATACCGGGTATAAACGGTGCCGGCAAAAATGCAAAGTATTGCACCGGCAATGCCGCTTAGCCGCAGCCCAAAATCGTGGCCGGGATCTTTACCGTATAAGGTTAGCATGGCAAACAGCATAATGCCAACTGTTTGTCCCAACTTTTGAAACAGCGCCCTCATGCCAAAATACATTCCTTCTTTATTCTGTCCCGTGTCTTTTGTATCTGTTTCAGCTATTTCGGCTAAAACTGCGGTGGGCAAAATGCCTAAAAAGCTAAACGGAATTCCAAAAAACACCATTAAGGTTACCACCTGAAAAACGGGACTTACCGGGTATCGCCCCAGCCAATAAACAGATCCAAAAACAAGCGCCATCGAAAAAAATGTAATCACCATCACCACCTTTTTTCTGATCTTTTTTTCAAGCAGGTTTACCACCGGGTATAGTGCCAGGGTAATTGCCACCATTAAGCCCATCAACAAAACACCTATCGATTCGGGAAGCCCCAGCATGGCTTTTACATAGTACAACAAGCCGCTGGTTATAATTGCCACCGACATAAAGTAGGCTGCATCGGCCAGCGCAAAAATTCTAAAGTTATGATTGCCCAAAGCTGTTTTAAGCGAAGCAAAAACAGATTCGGTGGCAAGGCCAGGCTTTACGTATTTTTTTTCGTTGATAAATAAAACGGGCATGGCCATACAAACTGCTCCGATAATGTTCAATCCTATTATGGCCAACTGGTTGCTTTTTAATATACTTATTCCGGGCCCCAGGTCTTTAATAAAATGCGCCAGCGCCGGGGCCGAAGATGAAACAACCATGCCAATGGTAAAGCCCACAGATTGTGCAGTGCTTAAATGCATTTTGCCATTGGGGTAATGGCCCATTTCGGCTACCAATGCGTTATTGGGTATTACGTACAAGCCAAAGAAAAAGTAAAACCCCAGTTGCATCACCGCGAGCCATAACAGGTTCAGTTTATTCTCCGTATGAAAAGGAGGATAGAACATAACAATGGCAAATATGGTAAGCGGAATAATGGCCATACCCATAAAAGGAATTCTGCGGCCTTTTGGGTTTTTACTCCGGTCGCTCCAGCCAGCAATTAAGGGATCGGCAATGGCATCAAACAAACGCCCGCTGGCAGTTACCAAGGCTATGATATTAAATACCCCAAAAAAAACTATTTGTGGAACCAGGTTAACCATGCCGGCATTGCTTGGCGGCAGGTACAGGTACAATAGCATAACCGAAATAATGTTGATAGAAATGCTCCAGCCAAAAGTGCCAACTGCGTAAACAATAATTTTCGACAGGGGAATCCTTTCGGTTTGCATTTATGCAATATATGGTTTTATAAGTGTATCGCTTTGTGCTAACGGGTAAGTTCGCTTCCCTCTTATTTTATTGTATTTAATCTGTGAATCTGTGGCTTAATTCCTTCCTCAATTTAATCCCTCATTCCCCAAATTTTATCTACGTTTGCCGTCCATTTATGCAGATAAGAATCATCAACAAATCGGATAATCCGTTGCCCGCTTATGAAACCATCGGCTCGGCAGGTATGGACCTCCGTGCTTATGTTGAGGAAGAGATGGTGTTGAAGCCATTTGAACGAAAACTGGTGCCCACGGGCCTTTTTATTGAATTGCCTTTGGGATATGAAGCGCAAATTCGCCCGCGCAGTGGTTTGGCTTTAAAACATGGCATTAGTTTGCCCAATTCGCCGGCTACTATTGACAGTGATTACCGCGGAGAACTAAAAGTGATCCTGATCAATTTGAGCAACGAAGACTTTAAAATAAAAACCGGCGACCGGATCGCCCAAATGATCATCGCCCAACACGAAAGAGCGGAATGGATAAAAGTAGATGAGTTAAACGACACAAAAAGAGGAAGCGGCGGATTTGGCTCAACGGGAAAGTAAAGCGAATTAGCGATGGGGTTCTCCCGTTTCGGGAGTTAGAGGGTGCGGGTGGGCACGGAGGATATTAATACACGATAAACAGAAGATATGAGAATTATAATTCCGATGGCAGGCTGGGGAACAAGATTAAGGCCCCACACTTTAACTATCCCTAAACCAATGTTACCGGTTGCCGGCAAACCAATTGTGCAACGCCTGGTAGAGGATCTGATAAAATCTACCGACCAAAAGGTTGAAGACATTGTATTTATTATACGCGAAGATTTTGGCAAAGCAATTGCCGACCAGCTATTAGCTGTTGCAAAAAGCGTTGGCAGCACGGGACATATCCGGTACCAGGATGTGCCACTTGGTACTGCACACGCTATTTTATGCGCCGGCGATTTTTTAGAAGGCAATGTTATTGTTGCTTTTGCGGACACACTTTTTCGCAGCGATTTTAAAATTGATTCCAGTACCGATGGGGTGATATGGGTACAAAAAGTGGCTGACCCTTCGGCATTTGGAGTAGTGAAATTGAATGCCGACAATGTGATAACGGATTTTGTAGAGAAGCCTAAAGATTTTGTTTCGGACCTTGCGATTATCGGCATCTACTATTTTAAAGACGGAGTTTACCTGCGCAGGGAGATGCAGTACTTAATTGATAATGACATTAAGCAAAAAGGCGAATTCTGGTTAACAGATGCCATGGAGCGCATGAAAACCCAGGGTGCTAAATTCCATAAAGGTGAGGTGGTGGAATGGCTCGATTGCGGAAATAAAGATGCCACAGTATATACTAATCAACGTGTTCTGGAGTTTATAAAGAACGATAAACTGGTAAGTGCAAAGGCAATTGTGGAGAATTCGGTGGTTTTGCATCCATGTTTTATTGATGATGATGTGGTGCTTAAAAATTCGGTAGTTGGGCCTTACGTGTCTATAGGAAAAGGCACGATTATTGAGAGTTCGGTGGTTAAAAACAGCATCATTCAGTCAAAAACTGTTTTAAAAAATAAGTTAATCGAAAACTCTATGATAGGGAATAATGTTAAACTTGAGGGCAGAATGGATGACCTGAGCGTTGGCGATTGCAATTCGCTGGTGCAATAGTGTTGGTCTTTATATAGTTTATCATGCAAATGAGGCGGCAAAATTTATTAATGCGCGGTAGTTCGGTTATATTATTAGTGGTGTTTGTTTTTGCTCTTGGTTCCTGCAAATCGGGTAGTAAGGTGGCGGGTGGTAGCAAAAAAAAGGCACCAGTCCAGGTTGCCAAACTTGATAAGCCTACTCAGTTAAAACTAGACGCTCTTTTCCTGGATGCCGAAAAGGCCAAGGTGATTGAAGATTGGGACAACGCCATTAAACAATACAATGATGTATTGGCTATTGACCCTTCCAACTCAAATGCACATTTTCAATTATCGCAGATATATTCCGGGTTGCACAAACTGAATGAATCAGAGCAGGAGGCAATAACTGCTACCAAACTTGACGCCAACAATAAGTGGTACCTGGAAATGC
>JAQBNQ010000288.1 GCA_028288545.1 Bacteroidota bacterium | reverse complement strand
ACCACTTTGTTCTTTAGGTTTTCAGGCACATCACCCTTTACTATCCGGTGCGCAATTCCTTCGGCAATCGCTGTTTTACCAACGCCCGGTTCACCCACCAGCAATGGATTATTTTTGGTTTTGCGCGAAAGTATATGCATCACCCTGCGTATCTCTTCATCCCTGCCTATAACGGGATCAAGTTTTCCGTTTTTGGCTTGTTGGTTCAGGTTAATAGCATATTTATCCAACGAATTATATTTCGCATCGGCGCCCTGGTCGGTTACTGTAGTTCCTTTACGCAATTCTAAAATTACCTGGCGCAGTTTCTTATCCTGCAGTCCTGAATCTTTAAGCAGTTTAGAAGTATCGTCGCCCAATGCAAGCAATGCAAGCAGCAAAGCATCAACGCTCACATAACTGTCGTTAAACTCCTTTATTAACTTATTAGCCTGCAATATCATTTTGGCAAATTGCGGCGATGGAGCAATATCCGAACTGGGTCCTGAAACCTTAGGCAGGGTCTTTAATTTTTCTTCCACCTTGCCTAATAGCAGGTTGCGGTTTACGCCCGCTTTTTCCAATACAAACGGCAGCGAATCCTCATCTGCATCCAACATACCCTTCAGCATGTGAATAGTATCCATTTGCGGATTGCTGTTATTAAACGCTTCCTGTTGAGCATTGGTCAGTGCCTCTAAAGCCTTTGTTGTGAAATTATTTGCATTCATATTTTAGTATTGAGTAGTTAGTATTGAGTACTGAGATAACAGCCGATATACTCAAATAGTTATCCAAAGGTAGAGATTGCCCAATTGGCAGGCAAATGATATAAGTCAGTGACTTTTAGGCAGTAAAAAGGCAAAATAGAAGGAAAAATTGTCATAGCTCCGCAAAAAAGAAGATCACAACGTCTTATAGGGAAACTACATTATCACATTATCACATTATCACATTATCACATTCGCTAATTAGGATTAAAGCATTGGCGTATCAATAAAAATCCTGATGTTACCTTGTGCATCTTTACTATGTTCTTTCATCGCCGCATAAGTTTCGGGCCGGTCGTAAATTACAAAGTACACAAAGGGATCTGTGATGATACTTTTCTTCATGTCGTAATAAGGATCGCCTTCGGGGGCATTAAGTACGGTTAGCTGGGTGCCGTGTTCTTTACGGTACTTATAAGCAGCTCCTTTTACCAGTTGACTGACTTTTGCTTTATCGCCTACAAGTAAAATTGGATATAAAAGCTTGTCGGTAATTTTTAAAGAGTCTACTACTTTAAAAACTCCGGTTGGGTTTTGCAACTTAAGGTGCAGATAGTCGCTCCAGTTAACAAAAAAGCCTGCAGCATCAACATTGCCATTGGCATCCGGTATCATGTATATGCGGCTACCGGCCGAAGAACCCAGTATCCGTTTCACCATGCTCAAAAAGTTCTCCTCGCTGTGCATCTGGTTAAACACAAAACGGTTTCTTGATTCATCTATCTTCAAATAGTATTGATGTAAAGCCTCCTTATTGTTTGAAATATCAACCAACTTTTTCGAGGCGCTGCTGTTATCAAACAGCAGGTTAACCTGGGTATTGTTGCGCATCGGAAACGTTTCAAAAAACTTTCCGTGGCGTTCGCTGTTCATTTTCAGCGCATCGTTAATGGCTTGGTTCTCGCGACCCATGCTGGCGTAAACAAAGTGTATATCGTATAAGGTAACCAGGTCCAGCAAAATGCTGAACATAGTAGTGAATATCCTTTTCCGTCTGTAAATAGGTTTGCCATTTACGGTCCTTTCACTTAAGCGAAGTACGTTGTAATAATATCCCTTGTGTAATTCCCCATCAGGCGATTTAAAATCTATATGGTTAGCGTGTATGTAGCCAATCATGTTATAATCAAAATTGCCTTTGCTGTCTTTTGTGGGTTGAGGATGCAGCAACACAACTATAATGGCATCATCAAAAAAATTCTCCACCGACTCGGGAAATTTATGGAAGTAACTCTGAAAGGTGAGCTTGCCCTCTCCTTTCTCATTCACATGTTTTTCGGGCACCGAAACAACCTCCTTGCATTCGCTGTAAAAGTATTCCGGATCATCACGCAACTGAAAGTGCGAAAGCACCGAACTTATCTCCTTCATCAGGCTAATGGGAAATGAGAGCATTACCAGTTCACCATCAAAAGCATCATCGCATTCAATATCCCTGCGTATATACTTTAACTGCGCCGGGTTAGCAGGATCTTTTCCCTCAATACAATAGTAGTGGCGTTTTTTCGCTTCCATGATTTTGTGTTTGTTTTGCCCTAAGCACCCCAAAAGGAGTACCCTTAAAGGCCCCTTATATCTGGGAAAACTCAGGGTTGAGTAACCCTAACTTCTTTCCAATTTTACGAAATTTATGGATAATAAAATCCAAATGCTCATCCTCATGACTGGCCATGTAGCTGGTTCTTAACATTTGCATCCCCGGCGGGGTGGCTGGCGAAATAAAAGCATTTACAAAAACGCCTTCATCGTACAGCATTTTCCATATGCCAAATGTTTTTTCATCATCGCCAATAATAACCGGCACAATAGCTGCTTCGCCATCAATTACATTAAATCCCGACTCGCGTAGCCCCTGCCTTACGCGGTCTGCATTTCTCCTCACCTTTTCAGATAATTCCGGATGGGCTATCAAAATATCCAAAGCCGCATCTGCTGCTGCCACAGCAGCGGGGGTTGGCGATGCCGAGAATATTAAGGCCGGTGATTTATGCTTTAAGTAGTTGATAACTCTTTCGGGGCCGGCAACAAAACCACCCAGCGATGCCAGTGTTTTGCTGAAAGTACAGATCACCAGGTCTACATCATCCTGTGCGTTAAAGTAATGAACCGTACCCTTGCCCTTTTCGCCCATTACACCAAAACCATGGGCGTCATCTACAAAAATATTTGCGTTATGTCTTTTTGCTACTTCCTTTAATTGGCCCAGCTTAACGAGAGTACCATGGGTGCTGAATACGCCATCGGTAACCACCAGTTTATTGGCTTCCGCCGGAATTTGAGCCAGGCGGCGCTCCAAATCCTCCATGTCGTTGTGCTTATAGCGAACTACATGTGCATGAATGGAAGATGCCAGCATATTGCCGGCCACTATACTTGCGTGGTTATCACGGTCAGATAAAATGTAATCGCCTTTGCCTATAAGCGGGAAGATAACGCCCTGCCCCGCCTGGAAACCCGTGCTGAAAAGCAGGGCGGCCTCTTTACCCATAAACCGGGCTATTTTTTCTTCTAATTGTATGTGTAGATCAATGGTTCCTGTAAGGAAACGGCTGCCTGAGCAACTGGTGCCGTATTTTTCTATGGCCTTAATTGCGGCCTCTTTAACTGAGGGATGGGCTGTTAAACCCAGGTAATTGTTCGAACCTGCCATTACCACTTTTCTGCCCTCCATCATTACTACCGGCCCTTCGCTTTCTTCTATTGGACGGAAGTATGGATAAAAACCTTTCTGCTTAACTATTTCGGTGAGATTGTAATCGTAGCACTTATCAAATAGCCCCATGTTCATTGATTTGGTTAAAAAATCTCTGACTGCTTCTTCAACAAAGATGCCACTATTTTGTGAAAAATTCGCTGGACGGTATCTACATTAAACTAATGTGTGGATAATTTACTGGAAAATGAGCTCAAAGCAGCACTTTTTGCTCAATTTGGATAAAAATAGAAGATTTTAAGGTTGTTAAAGTGGGTAAGAAAACCCAGGCAGGGTCACCCCGGGGCTATTTTATTTTGTAACCTGGCTTATTAGGATGTAAAGGATTTGCCATTAGTTTTTGCGTGGCAGGATGAACTACCAAATCCATATCTTCCATTGGCACCGCGCCTAAAAGGGTTTCGTCGCCAATAACCAAGGCACCTACAAAACAAAAGCGATTGTCAAAATCTACCCGGATTGGGCCAACATAAGGCACCTGGTGACTACTTCCATCGGCAATCACTACCGGGCGCTTGTCTAACTCTTCTAACTCCAATTGAATTGCCGTACTCTGCGAAATGCAAAGCATCAACGCACCGGTATCTACCAAAGCATTAACTTCGATTGGCTTCAAATCCGCATTCCGTGGATTGCTAAGTTTTATTTTGGCGTATGTAAGGCCCAAGGGTTAAATAATTTCGACAAATATAAACAAAACCCTGCGGAACGGATTTGATGTAATTGATCAAAAACAGTATCCTATAGTTTAGAATTGCTACTTGCCTTTGTAGTTGCTATATAATCATTCACCAGGTCCTCCAAAGTAGTTAATGAAACGGCTCCATTGGTAAGCACCACATCGTGAAACTTGCGGATATCAAACTTATCGCCCAATTCCTTTTTAGCCCTTTCGCGCAGTTCCAGTATTTTTATCATACCTATTTTATAACCGGTAGCTTGACCCGGCCATATAAAATAACGCTCAATTTCCTTTTCAATATCGCCCGGTGCATTGGCAGTATTAGCTAAAAAGTAATCAATAGCCTGTTGGCGGGTCCAGTGCTTGGTGTGGATGCCCACATCAACAACCAAACGGGCAGCACGGAAAATTTCCATCGATAACCTGCCGAAATCCGAATAAGGGTCCTGGTACTTACCCGCATCCTTGCCTAATCTTTCCGAGTATAGCCCCCAGCCTTCTACATAAGCAGTATAACCCTCATGCCTTCTGAATTTTGGAACGCCTTTTAATTCCTGAGCAATCGCAATCTGCATATGGTGGCCTGGTATCGCTTCGTGGTAGGTTAAAGCTTCCATCTGGTACTTCGGTTCATCAGCCATATTAAATGTATTTACATAATACCGGCCGGGACGGCTTCCATCTTCAGCCGGGTCTTCGTAAAAAGCACCACCGGCACTCTTCTCACGGAATTTTTCCACCTGCTTAACTATCAAAGGAGCTTTGGGCAGGGTATTAAATAATTCAGGCAGTTTAAGCCGCATACTATCTATGTACTTAGTAGCATCACCCATTAATTCAGCCCTTCCTTTATCATCGTTGGTGTACTTAAATCGCGGATCGGTTCTTACAAATTTGAAGAAGTCTTTAAGCGAGTCGCTCTTAAAATCCACCTTCTTCATAATAACCCGCATCTCATCCTGTATCCTGGCCACCTCGTTTACACCTACCTGGTAAACCTGTTCGGCCGTCATTTTAGTGGTGGTGTGCCATTGCAATTGGTTATTGTAAAATGCATCGCCCTGTGGCAAGTTCCAAACTCCATTGCTGCCTTTTTCTTTAGCCTTTGGCTCCAGTAAAGTCCAATAGTTCAGTAGCCTTTCATAGCCTTCTTTTACACTGGTTGCAATAATGCCAGCAGCTTTTCCCCTCAGGGTATCCTTGGTAACCCGGTCAATGTTCAGCTTTTCAAGTTTTGTGGTAAAGTCATTCAGTAATAAATTTCCCTCGTCTTTATTATTGCAGCCTTTGATCATGTTCTTCAAATCGTCCGAAACATATTTAAAAGTAAAGTATGGTGGAATAACCCCTTCAGCTTCGCTCTTTTTCAGGTTTTCAATGGTTTGGTCAAACACCTTTTCCATTTTGCCAAGCCTGGAAATGTAAGCCTTTGCATCACTCAACGAATCTACTTTATGAATGTTGATCAAAAATGCCGGAAGATCATTGTGCACTCCTTCCATCTGGTTTATCTCGTATCCATAATGTCTCCATTTCATTCCGTCGATAAAACGCTGTAGGTCCTCCTCAAGCATCTTTACGCTTAACTTAGTCTGGTTATCCAGCAGATCGGCATTAAAATTTTGCTTTACCGAATCAACCGTTGCTTTTAATATAGCAAGTTCCTTATCCGTGTTCTCATCGCTGCGGTCGCTCCACGA
>JAQBNQ010000253.1 GCA_028288545.1 Bacteroidota bacterium | reverse complement strand
TTTGCTTGTTTTCCCCAACCCTGCCAGCGATGCCTTTACATGCGTTATAAGCGGAGCGGATCTGGCAAACGCCTCCATAGAGTTGACAGATATTACCGGAAGAAAGATAACTACCCGGTACATCACTCAGAATGAGCGTCTGACTTTTTTACCGGATAATTTAAGTTCCGGAGTTTATATTATCCATATATCAACCGGTAACACCATCTATACAAATAAGGTGGTAATCAGGCACTAAACGCCTCTTTTAAAACTACAAAAAAAGCCTTTGCATATCCTTCTTTTTAATGTTAATTTCTATACTGTTAAAAGTTGAACCTTCCGGTTACCCTCGTGTTACCCTTAAGTAAATACTAAAACCAATACTTATGAAAACCACGATAGGAGTTTATGACACACACGAGGAAGCGCTCGACGCCATTCGTGAATTGAAAGAGACAGGTTTTCCGGCAGATAAAATATCGCTGCTAGGGAAAGCCGAAATGATTAAAAACCACATTCATATTAACCCCAGGCAGGCTGTAGAAGGGGCTGAAATAAGTGTTGGGGTTGTAGCAGGTTCCGTACTGGGTGTATTAACTGGTGTAGGAATTTTTGCAATACCCGGACTTGGATTTTTATTTGGAGCAGGAGCACTTGTAGGAGCCTTTGCGGGTTTGGAGTTTGGCGTACTCGGAGGCGGAGTGGTGGCTATATTAACCGGGATTCTTGAGATAGATCATTCAGATGCATCAAAGTACGAAGCAGAATTGAATGAGGGAAAATTTCTTGTAATTGTTCAGGGCAACGAAGACCAGGTTAAACATGCAAAGCAAGCACTCCAAGTGCCTCAGTCGCGAACAGAATCTGTAACAGTTAGTTAAACCAAGGGCATTTTACTATTAAGAAATTCGCGTATCCTGATATAACCGGTAGCGCGGGTTTCTTATATGCGAAGTATTGCTATCTTCAATCTACGTGCAAGTAGAAAGATCGCAAAAATCAAGTTCAGTATCTACCGGACAGCCGGGCATAAAGCCCGAACTCGGTCTTTTTGATTTAACGATGATCATCGTTAGTCTGGTTATTGGCATTGGCATTTTTAGAACTCCGGCTATTGTAGCTACCATGGCCGGCACACCACTTATATTTTTCTCGGCATGGATATTAGGAGGAATAGTGAGCATTTGCGGCGCCCTTACTTTTGCCGAAATAGGGTCCAGGTTTCCCGCTGCAGGAGGTTTTTATAAAATCTTTTCGTACTGCTATCATCCCGCTTATGCGTTTATGCTTAACTGGTCGTTGGTAATTACCAATGCCGCAAGTTGTGCAGGGGTTGCTATTGTTGGCGCAGAGTATATCAATCCAATACTAATGCCCGCATCCTTGCAAAACAACACGGGCATCCAGATAACTGCGGTAACCGTAATACTGTTGTTATACGGACTTAACTTTCTTGGAATAAAAATGGGCTCGAGAGCCCAGAATGTTTTGAGCATGGTTAAAATAGTAATGATCATAATTTTCTGTTGCGCAATTTTTGGAGTACATCATACATCCATTGCAACTGTAATGCCCGAAGGTGGGAACTTTAATTTTTTAAAAGCGCTGGGCGTAAGTTTGATCTCTGTATTTTTTACCTATGGTGGTTACCAGAACACCATCAACTTTGGGGCAGATATAAAAGAGCCGGAAAAAAACATTCCAAAGGGAATCATTATGGGGATTGGTATTGTTATTGTGCTATACCTCACTATCAATTTTGTTTATTTCTCAGTGCTGGGCTTTGAAGGAATGCAGCACTCAAAATTACTGGCATCCGATATTGCCTCTGCCTTTTTTGGCCCCGGGGGAGCAACTTTTGCTTCTGTAGCCATCTTTATTTCGGTGCTTGGGTTTATAAATACTTCGGTAATGAGTAACCCGCGCGTTTACTATGCCATGGCAGAGGACAAGGTTTTACCGCAGATTTTTAAGCGTGTAAACCCTAAAACAATGACGCAGGAATTTTCGCTTAGCTTTTTTGTAGCGCTTACCATACTCTCACTCTTTTTGCTTGGCACTTTTGAAAAGATACTCAATTACGTAATGTTTATTGATAGCATATCACTTGTGTCCGCTGCGTTTACGGTTTTTAATTTACGGGCAAAAGCAAAACAGGCCAATGCAGGAAGAACCGACATTAATGATGAGCACATATATAAGATCAAACTTTTCCCCTGGGTGCCATTGCTGTTTATGTTCGTATTGTTAATGGTAACAGTTAACGTAGTAGTAAGCGATCACAACGCAGCCATTTTGGGGACAATAATTTTTGCTGCAGGTTACCCGCTTTATTGGGGAATGAAAAAGGTGTTGGAGTAACACCTTAAAGCGCTGGCCAGGTACCCGGATCAACCTCGCTCATCATTCCGTATATCACTTCAAAAACCTGCTCTGCATTTGGCTTGCTAAAGTAATCCCCATCGCTACCATAAGCAGTACGATGATCTTTTGCAGTAATGGTTCTGGGTTCTGAATCAAGCCAGCGGAAAGCGCCCTGCTCTTCAAAAACTTTCTGGAACATATAGGCTGAAGCACCGCCCGGTACATCTTCATCTAAAAAAACAATCCGGTTGGTCTTTTTTACCGACTCGATAATGTGGTGATGAATATCAAAAGGAATCAGCGTTTGCACATCAATCAATTCCACCGAAATACCAGTTTCCTCCAAAAGTTTCATCGCCTCTTCCGCCACCCTTACACAAGAGCCATAAGTAACCAGTGTAACATCTTCTCCTTCCTTCACCACTTCAGGAACGCCAAGGGGCACAGTAAACTCATCAAGGTTCTCCGGCAATCTTTCCTTTAAGCGGTAGCCATTTAAACATTCAATTACCAAAGCCGGCT
>JAQBNQ010000206.1 GCA_028288545.1 Bacteroidota bacterium | reverse complement strand
CGAATAAACGATGCCAATCGTTTGGGCGGGGTATTTTACAGCAGATGCCACCGCCCCCTCCAAAAAAGTCTTCTTCACGGATAACCCCAACGATGTCCCGTTGTCATAGTGAGCGTAGCCGAACTATGTCTCCCGCTGCAGGGAGCCCACACGCCGCGGCGTGTGGCGAGGGAGGGCGGCAATTATGAATCGACGAGAGAATAGTCCGGGAGTTTGCAAGTCGTTAGTCCACGCTATGTTTAACCCTCCTTTTCGGCTATTTAAGAAACTTACTAATTATCGCAACCTTCCTACACCGGGCAGTTACCCCAAATCCAGTTGTTGGTGCCGCTCGCTTTGCTTATTTTTAATGGTGAGCTTAAACACCCAACAACGGCGGGTCGGGCATGGCGCGGATGAGGGAACACCAACGAAGGCGGTAAACACCGAATTATTACATTTGGAACCATGAAAATCATCTGCATCGGCCGCAACTACAGCGAACACGCTAAAGAATTAAAAAACGAAATACCGGATAAGCCCGTAGTATTCCTTAAGCCGCAAACTGCTTTATTAAAAGACAATAAGCCCTTTTACCTGCCCGATTGGAGCAACGATATTCATTACGAAACTGAAGTTGTTTTAAAGGTGAGCAAAGGAGGAAAATACATACAGGAAAAATTTGCTTCTAAATACTTTGATGAAGTAACCGTGGGCATCGACTTCACTGCCCGCGATATTCAATCGCAACAAAAAGCAAAAGGCCTGCCCTGGGAAATTGCAAAGGCATTCGATAACTCAGCCGCTATTGGCGGGTTCCATCCAATATCCAAAACAACAGGAATTAATTTCTCCATGAAACTAAACGGTGTTGAAGTACAAAAGGGCAACACCGCCGATATGATATTTTCTTTCGAAAAAATAATCGCCTACGCCTCGCAGTTCTTCAGCCTTCAACAAGGCGACCTTATTTATACAGGCACCCCCGCCGGCGTTGGCCAGGTAAAAATCGGCGACCGGCTGGAAGGATTCTTAGAGGGCGAACAGGTTTTTAATTTTGAAATAAAATAACTCCATAAAGTTGTAAGAAAGTCTTTCCTCCTTTAGGAGAGGAGAGATGTCCGAAGGACAGAGAGGTGAGGTTTGAAAACCTCGCAAATTTTGCCAAGATTGCCAATCCTTATATGAAACCCGATAGATCCTCTCTTTTAAAAGCGTTCCGCCTTATGTGCACAGAAAAGGCCATGGCGGAATTATACGAAGAGCGGAAGGACATTTGTTCCAAGTATGTTCATGCTACCTCCCGTGGGCACGAGGCCATTCAGTTAGCCACAGCATTTCAATTGAAGCCGCAGGATTTTATCTTCCCTTATTACCGCGATGATTCAATGCTTCTCGGCGTGGGATTTAAGCCCTTTGATCTGATGTTGCAGTTACTGGCAAAAAGGACCGATTACTTTTCGGGTGGGCGCACTTATTATTGCCATCCTAGTTCCAGCCGGGCAGATATGCCTAAAATACCGCACCAGTCCTCCGCTACCGGAATGCAGGTCATTCCCGCAACAGGCACCGCGCAGGGTTTGCAATACAAGGAAAGTCAACAACTGGTAGAATATAAACGCGGCGAGGAGCCGGTGGTAATCTGCAGTTTAGGCGACGGAGCTATTACCGAAGGCGAAGTAAGCGAGGCCTTTCAAATGGCGGTGTTGCATCAATATCCCATCATTTATTTGATTCAGGATAATGAATGGGATATCTCCGCCCACTCTTCCGAAATACGTGCACAGGATGCATCTGAATTTGCAAGAGGCTTCAACGGCTTAAAAGTAGAGACCATTAATGGAAGCGATTTTGTTGAAAGTTTCGATGCCATGAACCGGGTAGTAAATATGGTTCGTCATCATCGTATTCCATACATGGTTCATGCAAAGGTGCCTTTGTTGAACCACCATACATCCGGGGTTAGAAAAGAATGGTATCGACCAAAAGATAATCTCGAGAACGATAACCAGCGCGACCCCTTCTTTCTTTTAAGAAAGCATTTACTGCAGGAAAATATTTTTACTGAAGCAGAACTGAATAAGATTGAAAAAACTGCCAAGGACCTTGTAAGTAAGGATTTTGAGCTGGCCTTAAAAGAACCTTCGCCAACCGAGGAAGATTTAACCACACACATTTTTGTGCCCACTCCAATTACGCAGGAGCATGGCAATCGCAGCCCGAAAGATGGCAGTGTTGTGGTAATGGTAGATGCAGCGCTCCATGCGGTGGATGAAATATTACGTAAGCATCCCGAGGCATTATTATATGGGCAGGATGTAGGCGGCGAACTTGGCGGTGTTTTCCGCGAGGCTGCCTTGCTGGCTAAAAAATATGGTGATGAGCGCGTATTCAACACACCTATTGTTGAGGCCTATATTGTTGGCTCAACAGTTGGCATGAGCGCCGTTGGTTGCAAACCAATTGTTGAAGTACAGTTTGCCGATTATATCTTTCCGGGAGTAAATCAGTTGTTCACCGAAGTATCGCGTTCCTGCTATTTAACCAACGGTAAGTATCCTGTACAAACCTTAATACGAATTCCAATAGGTGCTTATGGAAGCGGCGGTCCCTATCACAGCAGCAGCGTGGAAAGTTTTCTTTTGCAGATAAAAGGAATCAAGATAGTGTACCCCAGCAATGCTGCCGACATGAAGGGCCTGATAAAAGCAGCCTTTTATGACCCTAACCCTGTTGTAATACTGGAACACAAAGGGCTTTACTGGAGCAAGATGCCGGGAACACAGGATGCAAAAACCATTGAGCCGGATGAGAATTATATTATCCCCTTAGGCAAAGCCCGTGTTGCGCTGGAAGCCTCTGAAGAAAAGATTGAAGACGGCGAATCATTAGTAGTTGTCACCTACGGCATGGGGGTTCATTGGGCAACTAATGCTGCCAAAAAATTTGAGGGACAAGTTGAAGTCCTCGACCTGCGCACCCTCAACCCGCTGGACGAAGAAATGGTCTTCGCCTCGGTTCAAAAACATGGTAAAGCAATTGTACTTACCGAAGAAACCATTACCCATTCCTTTGCCGAAGCCCTGGCAGGGCGAATATCTTCTACCTGCTTTAAATATCTTGATGCTCCTGTAAAAGTGATAGGAGCCATCAATACACCAGCTGTTCCTTTAAATGAGAATCTTGAAAAGGCGATGTTGCCAAATGCAGATAAGGTGGCAGCCGTTATAGAAGAACTGTTAAGTTCTTAAGCTTAATATGGCCTGTTTTATTTACCCCTTGCCACTTCCAAGCATTTACTTATTTTCACGCCTCATAAATCAAACTAAACATGTCATACTTATTCACGTCAGAGTCAGTTTCGGAAGGTCACCCGGATAAAGTTGCAGACCAGATTTCAGATGCTTTAATTGATCAGTTTCTTGCTTATGATCCTAATTCGAAAGTTGCCTGCGAAACACTGGTAACTACAGGACAGGTTATTTTAGCAGGTGAGGTAAAATCCAACGCCTATCTCGACGTTCAGGAAATTGCCCGCGAAGTGATCCGCAAGATCGGGTACACTAAAGCTGAATATATGTTCGAAGCTAACTCATGTGGTATCCTTTCGGCTATCCACGAGCAATCTGCCGATATCAACCAGGGTGTTGAAAGAAAGAAACCGGAAGAACAAGGTGCCGGCGACCAGGGAATGATGTTCGGTTACGCAAGTCGCGAAACTGATAACTATATGCCATTGCCTTTAGAATTGGCCCACATGTTACTCCGCGAATTAGCTGCCATCCGCCGCGAAAATAAAGTAATGACCTACCTGCGCCCTGATGCTAAAAGCCAGGTAACTATCGAATACGGCGACAACAACCAGCCTACAAAAATTGATGCTATCGTTATTTCAACCCAGCACGATGATTTTGCCAAGGATGCAGTGATGTTAAAGAAGATAAAGGATGATGTTATTAATATCCTTATCCCCCGCATTAAAAAGAAGTTGCCTAAACGTGTTCAGGCTTTGTTTAACGACAAAATTAAATACCACGTTAACCCAACAGGCAAATTCGTTATCGGCGGACCACACGGCGATACTGGTTTAACAGGCAGAAAAATCATCGTTGATACTTATGGTGGAAAAGGCGCTCACGGTGGTGGTGCTTTCTCAGGCAAAGACCCTTCTAAAGTTGACCGCTCTGCGGCTTATGCAACACGTCACATTGCCAAGCATTTGGTAGCTGCGGGAGTTTGTGATGAAGCCCTGGTACAGGTAGCTTACGCTATTGGTGTTGCACAACCGGTTGGTTTGTTCGTTAATACTTATGGTACATCAAAAGTTAACTTAACCGATGGCGAAATAGCAGCCAAGATCTCTAAAATGAAGGAGTTCGATCTTCGTCCTTACTTTATTGAAAAACGTTTTGCGCTTCGTACTCCAATATACTTGGAAACTGCCTCTTACGGCCACATGGGTCGCGAAAGTAAAGTGGTTGAGAAGGTATTCAACAAAGGCAAAAAGAACGAACTGAAAGTAAAAGTAAAGTTGTTCCCTTGGGAAGAACTTAACAGCATTGACGCAGTTAAATCTGCTTTCAAAATCAAATAAACCCTTCCTTCCCGATAGCTATCGGGACCCCAAAGGGGAGGAATAAAATTTCTTATTTTACAGAGCCAACATTGCGTTGGCTCTTTTTTTATGCGCAATAAAAACCTGGTGCTTTTACTTCTTCTCATTGCAGCGCTCTTCCCCTATTTTATTATTTGCTTTTACGCCATGCCTTTTGCCGATGATTTCTGTTTTGCCTGGTCATCATCTCAAAAAATTCCTTTCATACAAAAATTCCTCAATCAATATTTACTTTGGAACGGCCGGTACACCGCTGATGTACTCGTTAATTTTCATCCCCTTCGGCAGGAAACTTTATTCTTTTATCAGCTGACCATTTTTGCAACCCTTATTGCAACCATTGGCGTTGTATTCGCTTTTATAAAGCAATTTGTTGAAGACAATCTTCCATTGCTGATCATCACCCTTTTTATCGTGCTCTTCTACCTCTGTTATCAACCTAATGTAACAGAAGGCATATATTGGTATATCGGTATTGCCAATTACCATCTCGGTAATCTTTGCCTCTTGCTACACCTTTTGCTCTTCAGTAAAATTTCATCGGCTGACGGGAATAAAAAAATAGTTTTCGGCCTCGCTTCAATATTATTACTCATTATTTCCATCGGATTTAATGAGATAGGTGCTTTTATAATCCCCATGCTATACTTCACAGCACTAATAGTAAATTTTAAACTTAAAGAGACAAATCAAAAACTCTTGGCGCTGTTCTTCATTATTGCGCTAATAGCATCAGCGTTTGTTTTTCTGTCCCCGGGAAATTTTACGCGGCAAAATGAATTTACAAACCGGTACAATATCGGGCACTCATTGCTCTATGCCACGGCACAAACCTTACGTTTTATTGCTAAATGGAGTTTGTCATTACCTTT
Organism: Bacteroidota bacterium; assembly: GCA_028288545.1. Taxonomy (GTDB): domain Bacteria; phylum Bacteroidota; class Bacteroidia; order Chitinophagales; family LD1; genus Bog-950. The sequence continues at coordinate 3,278 of JAQBNQ010000206.1, read as the reverse complement.
TGCGGGCCTTAGTTTATTGATAATAAGCTATGCGGGGAATATTCAGCAAAGTTTTATAAAAAAGACAGATCACCGGATAATTCTTGCCGTACTTGTGTTCACCGTTTTTATAGGTTCTTTCCTGCCATATTTTGCAACGGGTACACTTGGCCAGCACCGCACCATTAACTATGTCTTCTTCTATTTTATCTTTCTATGGATATGGTTCCTTTTATCAGTATCAAAAAAATTCTGGCTATTTCAAAAGCTCTCTGGATTTACAGGCGAAAACAAAAAGATATTTCTGGCAGGTATTTGTATAATAGCCATGGCCATATCAGGTAACGGCGATAAAATGATCAACGATTTTGGCAAAGGCAACTTTACCAGCTATAAGCGCGAATTTGCCGAACGCCACCGGCAGCTGTTATCTAATGCCAGGGGAGAAATACTGCCACTTAAAAATGTACCTGAAACTTTTACCATTGTGGATGCTAAAGCCGACTCAACATGGTGGGTAAACAAATGTATGATGTTCTTTTATGACGACCGCGAAGAATAGGGGGCAAACCAAACTGTCGTACCAGTAAATGCAAGCCACAGATTCACAGATTAATACAAATAAATTTCAAAATCCAGCCAACCGGAAGACAATCATTTCCGTGGGCTTTATGGTTTTGTTTTGCTCAATAATTATTTGCATTGCAGCATTTAATCTGTGAATCTGTGGCTATGAATTATTGTGTTGACAGGCGACAATTTGGTTGCACCCTGGGTAAACAAATGCATGATGTTCTTTTATGACGATCGCGAAGAGTAGAGGGCAAACCAAACTGCCGTACCAGTAAAAGCAAGCCACAGATTAATACAAATAAATTTCAAAATCCACCCAACCGGAAGACAGTCATTTCCGTGGGCTTTATGGTTTTATTTTGCTCAATAATTATTTTCATTGCAGCATTTAATCTGTGAATCTGTGGCTATGAATTATTGTGTTGACAGGCGACAATTTGGTTGCACACAGAATAAGTAGTCCCCTTATTTCTTATCTGCATTCATATAAAAGCTAAGCGCACCTGATGGACACTTCTTAACCTGTTCAATGATCTGTTCTGTCGAAGCACCTTGTGCATTGATCCAGGGATTTGTCTTGCTGTTAAATACCCCCGGTAAGCCACGCACACAATTACCCGAATGCTGGCAAAGCGCATTTTTCCATACAATGGTTACTTCTCCATTGCTGTATTCTTTAGTAAGATTTTTGGGATCCATAAAACTGCTTTGCAATAAAATTACAAAACATTACGAATAAAGAAGAAAGCGCAGCAACAGCACGTGCCTTCCCTTGGGATTTTTCGAGTAGTCAAGAATTACCGAACCGTAATCATCGTTCCTTATTTCAAGATTCGAAAGCTTTGCCTTGTTGTTATTAGGTAAACAGGCGCCAGTCCATCCTTCCGATTTTGGGAAATACTCCATCAACTGCTTTTCGATGGCGTGATATGTTTGTTCAAACGACTGGTCGTAAACATCTGCTTCTTTTAGCACCACCACAAAATCCAGTTCCGAGTTAACGAAAGGGAAACTATAAAGCATGTTATACTTTTCGCCCGGTATCTTTAACTTGGTATTATAAGTGTATTTATAGTTCCAAAAATTAGCGTCCTTTCGCGATTCAGATTTAATAGAATAAAAACCTGATTGTTTGGAGGCGGCAAAAACATCCAGAATAGCTTTCTTAAACGCCGGCACTCCGCGCGATGATTTTTCACTTGTTTTACCTGCCTTATTATCACCAATTGGTGCAGTAGCAGAGATCATATAAAACTCCAGAAATGAAATCTTTCCGGTTGCCGTAAATGTAACATCTACTGCAATACTGTGCTGAAAGAACCTGGTACTGTTCTTCCCCGGAATTTTTTCGCCGTCTCCCAGTTTATGCTCCAGCGCAGCCATATCATCCGTCAACAAAATTCCAAAAGGTAACTGAGCGCTGCATGGTGTAAACTTTACGCCACTCGCCGGCATATTCTCACCTGCCAGCGCAATTTTCTTTACACGGCCGGTATTATCATCTACTGATATTTTGATTCCACGGTAGGCGTTCTCATATTTCATATCCAACTGCCAGGCATCCTTAAACTCTTTAAACTGCTGCGAGTTTTTATTGGCGACCAATACAATAAGAATATTATTACCCGCATAATTACCCGCGTAGGTACTTTGAAAAACACTAAGAATAATAGCGCAGCTTACTAAGAAAGACTTCAATGGGGTTATAGCTTGTTCTGTTAATCGAATATACCCAATTGACGTAAAAGCAAATAAAAATATTTGGACTTATTACCCCCTATAAATAAGATGACTGTCCAGTCCGGTGGAAACTTATTAATTAAATGGGCTGGACTTATGCCTGTTGGTGTCCTCCTTTTTGTGCTCCGGGGTAACATTGTCACCATTAAAATGCGGCTTAAAGGTCATGTATGAAAGACCTATGCCAAAGGAAAAATAAATAGGGTAGCTTTCTTTAAAGGGAGCACCGGGCCTAAGGCCGGTTTCAAAATTCAGGTAAAAGGCCACCTTTTGTAAGTTGCCATTTGTTTTAACTTTTACCGCCGGCGGAAATATGCCCATACCGAACCTGGCACCCGGATAAAAACCGGATGGTTTTGATGTAATGTTAACCGGTTGGCCGGTAATGTTATCGTTAACTGTTTCAGAAACTGTTCCGCTTGTATAAAAAGGAAGCAAAACGTCCATATAAAATTTCTGTGCGGCAAAACGGCCGTTCAGGCTCCCGTTGTTCCGCACAAAAAAATCGCGAATCCGGGTTACATAAATACCCAGGTAAACATTATGCGTTGTAGCGTTTTCATAACCCCGGTTACGGTTAAAATATCCTGAATAAACCGAGTACCCGGCCCTTCCACCAATATGAAACCCTCTTTTGATCTCCTCTGCCTTTGCAAACTCCCGCACATTTTGATAACCCTTCGAAGTATAACGCAGGTAAACCTTTTCGTTATGATGGCCTGTAAAAGCATATCCGTACGACACACCCACCGAACCGTCTATTTGCCTGTAGTAAGGAGTTAGTCCGCCGGCGCTGTACAGGTCAAAAAAACTTACTTTAAGATCCGCGTTTATTTGTAAGGCTGTCATCAAATAAATATCCGCACCGGCCCCAACCATAAAGGCTGTTTGGCCACCAACACCAAAGTTTACGGTTAAAGGTTGAGCATGAAAATGAACCATTGGATTATTTGCCAATGGGTTATTCTCTACCACCTTCAATACAA
>JAQBNQ010000197.1 GCA_028288545.1 Bacteroidota bacterium | reverse complement strand
TGCTATAACTCAAAAGCTTCTTGGGTGCTGTTGCTTTTAGATTTACTGTGTTTTCTTTTGATCGGGATGAAAATCGCATGTTTTATTGATTTAAGCAGTTGCATTCTGCAACACAAAAATGTTCACTTTTACCGGCCAAAGAGTTGCACAACTATTTTTAAATGTTACATGATTCACACTTATGGCAGTATTGGGGCAATTGACCTTGGGTCTACCATAAGAATTAACATAAAATTGCTGATTAGAAAATGCAGCCTACCTCACTTCAACATATATCTCAAGAATAAAAATCCATTGCGAGCAACCCTGATGCTGTATTAACGGTCATAATAAACGGAGTTTTAACACTTTGCGCCTAATTTTCTATTCTACCAATGCTCTTTTTTTCAAATAATGATTAGATTCACTTGCTTATTCGGACACAAACAGGCACTGCCTTAAATGTTTTTTAACCTTGTATTAATCTGAAGATGTTTTACCCCGGTGGATAAAAAAATAGTTGATTGTAATAAAAGACAATAATTTTAATGACCTTTTCTTTCAATAATTCAGCAATAAATATGGTATGAAAAAAAATTTACACCTTCCTGAAATTATCTGTTGTGTTTTTTTTTCAATCTGTTTTTTTTATAGCCCCCTAACCTATGGCCAATGCACGAATGCCGACTTCGAAAACGGTAGCTTCTCGGGTTGGACAGGTACCTACGGAACTGACGCATGTAATGGCACAGTTTTATTTGGTATTTGCTTAGGCTGTACTATCGCCGATCCTCTTCAGTACTCAGGGTTTAACCAGGGCCCCAATGATGATCCCCCATCTGATGCCAGCACTCAGTATAATCAGGTTATCTGTACCTCTGCCGGAGGAAATGACGCTAACTTATTAAGCCTTGGTGCCACGTTGCCAACAGTTTGGCCGGGAAGCGGAGGATATTCTGCGCGTATAGGTAACATGTGGCAGGATGTGGGTAACGGTAATGGCGATGGTGAAGCTATTTCCTATTCATATACAGTTACTCCTGCCAGCTGCAACTTTACATATCACTATGCAGTTGTTTTAAATGATGGAGGACATGCTTCGGGCGAGCAACCTTACTTTAATATTAAGATGACAGATGGCAATGGAGCGGATATAACCTGCGCAGATTACCAGGTTGATGCCAGCACTGCACAAACTATTGGGGGCTTTAATATTATTTCAGCCGCGGCTGTTTACTGGAAGCCATGGACAACTGTATTTATTCCACTGAATAACTATATGGGTCAAACGGTTAAAATTACGTTTACTACCCGTAGTTGTATGCCATCCGGCTGTGCAGGTTCACACTATGCTTATGCCTATATTGACGCTGAATGTGGCCCACTTGCTTTAGTTGCTTCTTCGCCTACGGTTTGCGGTGGAACAGGTGTAACTTTGACAGCGCCCTCTGGTGCAGCCACATATTCATGGTCGGGATCAGGAATTGTTGGCCCTACTAATAATCAAACCGTTTTTCTTAACCAGGGTGGTGGTAGAGTTACGGTAGTTATGACAACTTTTGGCGATGTGCCTTGTACATTCAGTCTTGATACTATTATTCCTGCAAGTCCAAATAGCCCATCCGCTAATTTTTCTTTTGGTAACACGTGTTTAGGAAGCCCCACCACTTTTACGGATCTTTCAACACCTAGTGGGCAAATTACCGGGTGGTCGTGGGATTTTAATAACGATGGGATACCCGATGCTACCGGCCAAAACCCCAGTTATACTTTTCTTTCTGCGGGAACCTTTCCTGTAAAGCTTACGGTAACCTGGCCGCCTTGTACGGCTGATACTACCATTAATGTAGTGGTGGGTCCACCTCCTACTTCAACCTTTACAGTCACTGGCCCTGTTTGCGCAGGTCAAACTTCAACCATCACCTATACAGGGAACGGAACCGGCGTAAATACTTACACCTGGAATTTTGACGGGGGGACTATTATCAGCGGCTCAGGGGCCGGGCCTTACCAGGTAAACTGGAATACAGCCGGAGTTAAAAATATTACGCTAATCGTTGCGGCAGGTAACTGTGTTTCGGCACTTACAACTGTACCGGTTACAGTTACCGCTTTTCCTGGTTTAACGCTTAGTCCTAATACCTCTATTTGCGCCGGTGGAAATACTACACTTACAGTTTCGGGAGCCACTACTTATACCTGGGCACCTGCTGCAACACTTAGTTCGTCAACAGCACCAACGGTAGTTGCAACACCTGCTACAACAACCACTTATACTGTTACAGGGAACACATCAAGTTGCACAGTTACCGATATAGTTACGGTAAGCGTTACTCCGGTTCCTACTTCAACTTTTACTGCTTCATCGCCGGTATGTACGGGTCAAAATTCAACTATTACGTTTACCGGTGTTGCCAGTGGCACCGCTGTTTATACCTGGAATTTTGCCGGGGGAACAGTTGTTAGCGGAACCGGTGCGGGTCCTTACACGGTTAACTGGTCAACTGCAGGAACAAAGAATATCACCCTGTCAATAAGCGATAATGGTTGCCCAAGTACTTTAACTACGGTACCGGTTACCGTAAACCCAGGACCATCTTCAACGTTTACTGCGACTTCTCCGATATGCACGGGTCAAAACAGCACCATTACTTTTACAGGAACTGCATCAGGTACGGCCGTATATAGCTGGAATTTTAGCGGAGGCACTATAGTTTCAGGAAGTGGTGCAGGACCTTACCAAATCAGTTGGGCAAGTGGAGGCAATGAAAATGTTACTCTTTCAATAACTGATAACGGATGTACTTCGCCGCTTACAACGCAAGTGGTAATTGTAAGCGCCTATCCTACTTCAACCTTTACTACAGTGTCGCCCATTTGTGCAGCGCAAAATTCAACTATTACATTTACCGGTACTGCATCTGCTAATGCTATTTACACCTGGAATTTTGGAGGAGGTACTGTAGTAAGCGGTAGCAACCAGGGACCATACCAGGTAACCTGGCCAAGTGCGGGCAATCCAAACATTACCTTGCAGGTTACTGATAATGGTTGTCCTTCAACTGTGACAACTGTTCCTGTTACTGTCAATCCTTATCCTACGGCATCTTTTACAACGGTGGCCCCGCTTTGCACTGGTCAAACCTCTACAATTACCTATACAGGTACCGGAACGGCTCTTGCAACTTATACGTGGGATTTTGATGGAGGCTCTCCACCTACAGGAAATACAGCAGGGCCTTTTAGTGTTAGTTGGTCAACCGCCGGAAGCAAAAATGTTACACTTATTGTTACAGAAAATGGCTGCAGTTCGCCAATAACGGATTCGGTGATAACTGTTTATCCTATTCCAACTTCTACGTTTACTGCCGTTTCGCCGGTTTGCGTGGGTCAGAATTCTGATATTAATTATACCGGAACGGCAACTGCAAACGCAACTTACACCTGGGATTTTTCTGGTGGCACGATTTCATCGGGCGGAAACCAGGGACCTTACCAGGTTAACTGGGCAATAGCCGGACCTGAAAACATTACCCTTACTGTAACGGAAAATGGTTGCACTTCGCTTCCCACTACCGAAACTGTAGATATTAATGCGATACCTGTTTCTGACGCTGGCCCTGATGTTTCTTTCTGCTCCGGCAGTTCTATGCCAATAGGAACAGCCTCTACGGCGGGTTATACTTATAACTGGCTTCCGGCAAATGGTTTAAGCAGTTCAACCATATCAAACCCGGTAGCTAACGGAACGAATACCAATAATGCGGTACTGGTGACTACTTATATAGTTACTACAACCAACAGCAATTGCTCAACATCCGATTCGGTTATTGTGACCATTTACCCGGTTCCGGTAGCTGCATTTACCCCACCGGTGGGTCAATGTTTTACAGGTAATACCTTCAATTTTATAAATGGGGGTACGTTTTTACCCGGTGCAACATTTGCCTGGACCTTTGGCGCTAATGGAACGCCTGCCACTTCAACAACGCAGGATCAAACTGTAACATTCTCTGCCATTGGAAGCCAGTCAATCAGTTTAACTATAAGCCAGGACGGTTGTGTTAGTAATACCTACACCAATACCGTTGATGTTTATCCAATGCCAACGGCAAGTTTTGCCACGGATACTTTTGTTGGTTGCGAGAATTTCCCAGTGTGTTTTGTAAATAATTCAGTGGCTAATAGCCCCGCACAATACGATTGGAATTTTGGTGATGGCAACACTTCATCGGCACAGGCTCCATGCAATACTTATGTTGCTCCCGGCGTTTACACAGTTGCATTGCAGGTTACCAGTGCAGATGGTTGCAAGGACGCCACTTCAGTTCCTGATATGATAACCGTAATTGCCAATCCGAAGGCAGTGTTTACAACCAGCGCTACGGTTATTCAATTACCACAGCAAAAAACAATTGACCTGTTTAACGATAGTCGTAATGCAGTAAACTATTTGTGGACATTTGGCAGTTTGGGTAATTCAACCGCTTTCGCACCACAATTGGTATTTAGCGATAGTGGCACATATCCTATCGTACTACGCGCTTATAATGTGTTGGGTTGTGTTGATTCCATCGGTGAAACGGTGTACGTATTGCCACCAACCAATTACTTCATTCCAAATGTATTTACGCCTAACGGCGACGGCAACAACGATGATTTTTATATCTACACCCAGGAAGGAGTACGGGTAATAAAATTCCAGGTATTTGATCGCTGGGGCGAAAAAGTACATGATGGTACTTATCCATGGAATGGCACCTATAAAGGTCAACCGAGTCCGCCAGCTGTTTACGTTTACTATTGCGAACTTGGATTAGCAGGTGAAACCATTGCCATTAAAGGAAAGGGTTCAGTAACCTTAATACGGTAAGTATTAAGATCCCCCTGTGAGGGTGCCTCGTTTTAGGAAGTAATGGAATAAAATGAAGCTACAGGCAATTTTGATAAAAAGTGAAGCCCTTATAGTTATATTTGGCACCACTTTTAACATTTTGGCCCCGTAGTTTAATGGATAAAACGAAGGTTTCCGGAACCTTTGATAGCGGTTCGATTCCGCTCGGGGCTACAAAATCAGAGTGAGGAGTGAGTATGAGAGCGAAAAACACCTCCACTCTGATTTTTTTCTCACTACTCGCTCTCACACTCACACTAAAATTCAAGCGATGTTTGACTTTGAAAATCTTGAAGTATATAAAAAGGCCAAGATGTTCAATGCAATAGTTGGACGGGAAGTATTAAATAGAATTACGTTAGATGGCGCCACGAAAAATCAACTATGAAGGGCGTCATTAAGTATAGTATTAAACATTGCGGAAGGCTCAAGCAGGTTCAGCAAGGCAGACAGGAAAAACTTCTGTGTCATTGCCCGTGGATCGGTTTTTGAATGTGTGGCAGTTTTTGATGTATTGAAAGATGATGGTTTACTGTCGAAAGAGGAATATGATACGCTCTACGCATTATCTGAGGAAATCTCCAAAATGCTTTTCGCTATGATAAAAACTCTTCAATGAACCTCTTAAGCTTTCAATAGAATTAACTAATTGAATGTCACTCGAAAAGTTCGATAACTCGACCATTAAGTCTATGCAGGATTTCGCTTTTTTTTATTTTCTGCTGGATTAACCATTATGAAAGATTTATTTCCGCCTAATTATCAAATTCATTGTGTCACGAATTTTCAAGACCTGGTTGCTACACCATTTAACGGAGAAATGAATGCGATTTGTTGGACTCGTAACCTAACAGGTGATTTTTCTGAGATTGTTAATAAGATAGAGTTGAATGGAAATATATCGACAATCGAACAAGAGGAACTTTGTGAACTTAAGTTGAGTGAGCAGGGGCAACTTGCGCGCGAAATTCTTTTAAATGATTGGAGGGTATTGACGGCTCATGGCGCATCGCCGATTCTTAATGTAATCAAACATTATGATAGGGATCATACCTATCCGTTTTTCCCAACCGATGTTTATTCTTTTCATGCAGATCGCTCTCCCATACCAACCGATACGTTTTTATGCACCTACTATGGCGAGTCGAGTGAAATATTGCCAAATTCACAAGCTGAAAAGAAAGTTCTTATTCCGGAAATACGTGATGAACTCAAAAAACTATATCGTGGAACTGAGGAAGGTTTCGAATCATTCTTAAGTGAACATTTCTTTGATTTGCACTATCAGGCTAAACCCACTGCACGTCCAATAAGTTTAGGTATTGGTAACTTATGGAGGTTGGCAATTGATCATCCGGAATGTCAGGTTCCTCCATGCGTTCATCGTTCACCGAAAGAAAAATCGGGGCAGCCTAGATTATTGATGATCTGTTGAAAAAGATGGACAGAGAGGAGGCAACATACATTTGCATTTGGATAAAGGCTCTGGGAGATTCAATGGCTAAATGCAATTGGTTTAAAGAGTTTTAAATAATCATGTTTAACCAATAGCCTCATAACTCATGATTTGGCTATCGCTATAAAAAAGTCTTAGCTTATTTGCTTTGTTTTTCAAACTCCGGAAATCTAAGTTCTACATAATATACCTCACCTTCCATCCACCCGTACTGAATCCTGATGTATAGAGTTCGGTTGTCTTTCCATTTGCATTCAGTGGGAACCCATTTTACCGGATTTTCCCATAATAAATTTATACTGTCGCCCTCAACAGCATAAACAAGAAATTCGCTGCTACAATAATCACCAGTTCTGCATCCATCGCAGGGATTTTGATAAGAGCAGAAAATTTTCTTTCCCGGCGCGACAAATGGGTAACCACACAAAAATGATTCCTTGCCACTGGCCTTATTAAAAAGAGCATAATCAGAATATTGCTCATAATAGTGGCAAATTAAATAGCTGTTCAAATCTGTTATTTGCTTTTCGTACATATAACCAACTGGTTCCAGCATGGCTAAAGACACTAACTCAATTGACTTGCCGTTTTTAAATTTAAGCACCAATACACTTGCCGATGAGTCTGTTAGTTCATCTCCTTTCTCAAATTTTTGTTTAATGATGGTATCATAAAGATGAATGTTTTCTTTATCGTCAATCTCGTGTTTGCCGGCAAAAATGGAGTCTATCCAATTAAAATTAGTTCCCGGTAAATTATAAAACTCATCTCTATCAATTTGTTGAAGGTAAACGGACTTACCATTGTAGCTGAGAGAATCTATATAAAGAAATTTGTTGCCTGATAAGTGCTCGGTTGTAGGAGCAATCATTATTCCACTATTGCCATAAACGTTACATACATGCGCAAATAAACCTAGGAACGCCAAGTTGACAATTTTTGAAGTTGTTTTCATGTAGTAATTATATAAATATAATTGTTTGTCCGTTGACCTTGTTAAGTTAAAATGCAAAAAAAGCCAAAGGCAAACTTTGGAAAAAATAATCTATAAGATAAACTCATTATGTAAAAATATATTTTGCAAATAAGAGACTCTTCTTTTCCTGTATATTATACTTTTCAAAAGTAAAACTCTGTTCGCCAAATTGCGAGGAAAAAAATATTTTGCATATGTTGTCCTCAATAGTTTCAATTGTTAAGGAACATTAAAAATAAACCCGACACCAAAGACATTAACAATGCTCAAAGCCTGATCGTTGTGCAGGTATTTCCGTATTTTAGTAATAAACACATCAAGGC
>JAQBNQ010000183.1 GCA_028288545.1 Bacteroidota bacterium | reverse complement strand
AGTTTTCCCTTCCGGTGCATCCAGTTTTTTATTAATAATGATAAAGCCGGCTTTACTTTTTAAGGTAAAATCATAGTATTTCTCATGGTCTACAAAGGTTATGTCTCCCGCTTCCACATTGTGTATTTCATTAAGCCCAAGTACCTGGCCATCGGCATCGCCAATAATTTCGGATTTGGTCCATGCTGCAATTTCCTTAACTAAAACAGGTTCTTTCAGTTTCATAAAGTGAATATAGGAATTCGGCTAAACTGAGGTAAATGCAAAACCAACACGGAGGCACGGAGAAATGGAGTTAACAGCCGAGAAATACATTGTATTTTGCATTCTCTGTATTCTTCTCCGTGCCCTCCGTGCCTCCGTATGATTCTCTCTTAAACTCAACACTAATTAATTACATTCGCGCCACCTTTATCTAAATACTAACTACTCAATACTAAATACTATGAAGGAAACAGCACTCACTGCGGTCCATATCTCCCTCGGAGCCAAGATGGCAGAATTTGCAGGATATAATATGCCCATCGTATACACCAGCATTACCGAAGAACATAAAGCCGTGCGCAACAGCGTTGGCGTATTTGACGTAAGCCACATGGGCGAGTTCCGCTTAAAGGGACCTAAGGCATTGGACCTGATCCAATCGGTTACAACCAATGACGCTTCCAAACTTACGGACGGCAAAGTGCAATACTCTTGCTTGCCCAATAATGAAGGCGGTATTGTAGATGACCTTTTGGTTTACCGTTGGAAGGAAGATGAATATTACCTGGTAGTAAATGCCTCTAACATTGACAAGGATTGGAACTGGATAAAAGACCATAATACTTTTGGTGTTGAAATGGTAAACGTTAGCGACGAGACCAGTTTGCTTGCGGTGCAGGGGCCAAACGCGGTTAAAACTTTGCAGAAGTTGACCAAAGTTGACCTGGGCGTTATTCCTTATTACGCGTTTACGGTTGGCACTTTAGCGGGTATTGATAATGTGATAATCTCTAACACTGGTTACACTGGTGCCGGAGGATTTGAATTATATGTGATGAATGGCGATGCCAAAAAACTTTGGGATGCTGTTTTTGAAGCAGGAAAGGAATTCAATATTTTGCCTGCAGGACTGGCCAGCAGAGATACGTTGAGATTAGAAAAAGCTTTCTGTTTATACGGTAACGATATTGACGACACCACTTCACCTATTGAAGCGGGACTGGGCTGGATAACCAAATTTACCAAGGCATTTACCAAATCCGATTACCACAAATCAATTAAGGATCTGGGCCCTAAAAAGAAATTAGTTGGTTTCGAAATTTCGGAGAAAGGAAAAATACCCCGCCAGCATTTTAAAATAAAGGATGCTGCCGGTAACGAAATTGGCGAGGTAACCTCTGGCACACAATCTCCTTCATTGAACAAGGCCATTGGTCTGGGTTACGTAAAAACCGAATTTGCAGGCGTTGGCTCCGAAATATTTATTGATATACGCAACCAGTTAGTAAAGGCAACTGTAGTGAAGACACCGTTTTTATAGGGGATTACTTACCCGCTTCCCTAAACTGGGTTTCAAGAGGCTTGGCGTGTTCAAGGTCTTTCTTTATCTGGTCTTTTAACGGATGGTCGGCAAATGGTTTGTAGTTATTCCAATACTTTTCATCGTAATTATATTCTGAGGTATAGAAACTTGTAAAGGCTACGTATTTGCCCTTATTAACCGTTTCGCCAACATTCTCGCCCTGGTAATTGTAAAAATAGAGATCAAAGCTTTCCTCAACGATGTAATCAACCTGCTGGGTGCGGCGGTTAAGTACGTGATGATTATAGGTTCGCTCCAAAGAACTTACTACGAATTTGCCTTTGTATTTATCCAGCTTTATTACATCCGTTTCATTCACTAACTGCCACCTGCTGTCAGGGGCATAACGAGAGCGGATATAATAAGGATTAGGAAATTTTTCTACTTCAATGCGGGTGATGGCATATGTTTCCTTTTGAACCCAAATTCTTGCGCGTTCAAGTTTTGCGCTGCTGGCTTCTTTGTATTGTGTTTTAATGATCCACTGCGCTGTATCCTCGCTTTCAAATTTGGGACTAAAGAAATCCAGGTTCTTAGGATTTAAAAAAGTTGTTTTGTTATAGCTGAACGGGTCTTCTTTTAAAAGGTCGACAAAGTGATCGCCGTGTATATCGCCATTGGTTTCGTAGTTCTCACTCCGTCTCTGTTTATTGGTTTGCAACAATTCGTGGAACGAATAGAGGTAAGGGTCTTTTAAGTTGAATGCCACGCTAACATCTGCTTCAATTAGTCTAACATACTTCCCGTTCTCCTTATGATACTGGCGGTAAAACCCTGTTTGGATGATGGTATCTCTGTAAAGATTTTTTTTGAGATTGGTAATTGCCTTTAGCAAAACTCCTTTTGCATTTTCGGCGGTAATAACAACCTCTTGTTTAGTAGCGATAGAAGTTTCAAGTAAAATGTGAATGGTATCACCTTGCTTATAATTTTGGACTGAAATGCTTTTGGGTAAATAGCCGATGAAAGAGAACCGGATGGAATCTTTGAGGTTGGTTTTTGGCAGAGGCAAAGTAAAAAAGCCATTGTCTTCAGTTAAGGCACCCAGTTGCGAACCCTTTACCTGAACCGCTGCAAGTTCTAATGGTTTATTGTTGTCTTTATCCAAAACAAATCCCCTAAGCACAACATTATCCTGCGGCCCCTGGGCCGTTGCAAATAGGGTTGCTGAAATAAAAAGGACAGAAAGTAATTTCCTCATAATTTTATTTTTTAAGTATCATTCCTCCATAAGCACTTAAAAGAGCTTTTCCGTTTTGATATTTATCTTCTTTATTAATAGTAAAAATGTCTTTCCCTTCCAGGTTTAAAGCCACTTCTTTTTTCGCTTTTGTAAAATTGAGTACTATGGTTACGTTTTCGTTGCCCAATCTTCTTTCATAAACAAGTACTCCCTTTGGCAGTTGGCCCTTATCTCCTAATGCAAGGCTTCCCGCGCTAATTGCGGGTAGCTGTTTCCGCAATTTTAATACTTGTTGAACCATTCTCAGCAAGGAATGTTCATCGTCCTTCTCTTTCTCAACGTTCACTTTGCTAAAATCGGTATGTACGGGTAGCCAGGTTTTTGAAGCTTTTGAGAATCCTGCATTTTGTGAGCTATCCCATTGCATTGGGGTGCGAACCTCATCGCGGTTCATGGTTTCGCCCAGCATATCAAAAATAAAACGCGGCACACTTTTAAATTTCTGGCCTATCGGATCAAGTGATTTTTTATAGGGTATCCGGGCATCGGTCATTCCCAATTCTTCACCCTGGTACATGCAGGGCACTCCGCGGACAGTTAACTGCATCAGGTGCAACACTTTCGCTTTCCTTACATCATTGCCAATGCGTTTTATACTTCTTCGGCGATCGTGATTGCTAAAAACATACACAGGCATAAACGGGTCGGGGAAATCCTCTTCCAGGTGGGCAATGAGCTGATAAAAATAGGTGGACTTAAATTTAAAAGGCAACATCTCAAAATCGAAAACAAGTCCAAGGCCATCGTTCTTTTTATCGCCCGAGAATTTTCGAATTGTCTTTCTGTTGCCGTTTACTTCACCCAGCAACATTTTTTCTCCAAACTGATCGCAAACGCTTCGTAATTCTTTCGCAAACTCAACGGTTTCGGGTTGATTGAGCGTGTATTTTGCCTCCTGGAAAAACCCTGAAGGGTCATCTTCCGAAGGAACGGCCTTCATTTTAAAGGGGTTGTTTCTGAACTGCGCGTCTTTGTAAATCACATTAAAAATATCGAGCCTGAAACCGTCGATGCCTTTGCCCAGCCAAAATCTTACGGCATCCAGCATCGCTTTTTTTACTTCCGGGTTGCGATAATTTAAATCCGGTTGAAATGGCAAAAAGCTGCTCCAAAAGTACTGGTTGCGCTCTTTGCAATAATGCCAGCCGCTACCACCGGTAAGGCTTTTCCAGTTGTTTGGTTTGTCCCGCCATAAATACCAATCGGCTTTGGGATTAGTGCGCGATGAACTTGATTCTTTAAACCAACTATGCTCTATGCTGGTGTGGTTCATCACCATGTCAAAAATAATTTTCAATCCACGTTTGTGTACTTCGGCTATTAATTTTTCAACATCCTGCATGGTGCCCATTTCGGGTGCTACATTATTGTAATCGGAAATGTCGTATCCAAAATCGGCTTGTGGAGATTTAAAAAAGGGCGAGCACCAAACCGTTTCGTAACCTATACTTTTTATATAATCCAGTTTGGCGGTTATACCTTTTATGTCGCCAATTCCGTCAGCATTTGAATCGTAGAACGACCGGGGGTAAACCTGGTAAATACTGGTGGTATGAAACCATGGTAGTTGTGCAAACACAGTGCTAGCGTTTAGGGTGATATATATAAGCCAAACAATCTTTCGCATTTGAATTTATCCGTGTAAACGTTTAACCCGCACAATGTACGCTCTTCAACCGTAAATATAAGGTGCGACGCTATATATGGTATATTTCAAAACAAAAAAGCCGTGGGCAATTATGCCCACGGCTCACAGTAACTTTCTGTTCTGCCCTACGGCAGAAGTGAATGCTATTTAGTTTTAACTACTTTAAATGCTATGTTTTTACTTCCGGTTTGAATAACCAACTGATATATACCAGCGCTTAGTTCGCTCATATCTATTTGCATTTGGTTATTGCCCGAAACCAACTTGATCTCCTTTTCGATAGATGCCTGGCCTAAAACATCGTTAAGTTTTAAGGTCGCGTTGGTTGATGTTGCGCATCCAATTTCAAGATTTAAAACGCTTGTAACCGGATTAGGATAAATATTATTTAAGTTGATCGCATTTACTTCATCAATACCCGATACACCTGAGCTATTTACGCTAAGGCTTACCGTAGAGTCTGATGGATTGTTCGCATCCAGCGTAAATGGAATTGGATCTGCCCTTTTGTTCAGCACCTCGGCATAAATTTTGTAACTGCCCAATGAAAGGTGGGCGAACTGATAATGCCCGTTGGCATCTGTAAAGGTATAAGCAACGGCCTGATCGGCACTGGTTAACAGGTTTATTTGAACCCCTGCAATTGGATCGCCCACGCTCCGGTTGTTGTTGTAGTGTCCGTTAATTACAAGGCCCGCGCCCTGGCTAACCCATCCACCAACAAAACCTGGTCCACCAGGATTGTTACCAGCAACAAGATTTATATCAATACCACTTGCGGAACTGGTGTTAAGCCAAATTGGCGCGCTACTTGACCATTGTAAAACATCGGCAAAATAGGTTGGCAGGTAGTTAAGGTAATCTGCATCAAATGGTTCAAGTGCTGCTTTAACGAAATAAGAATCTGCGGGTAGATTATTGAAGGCATAGTAGCCATTGCAATTGCCAATTGTATCCAATTCGGCTATTGAGTCAATTAGAACGAGATGACCAATGGTATCTTGCCGGATAAGATAAACGGTGGCACAGGCACGGGAGCCGTTTTTGTATATAATGCCGCTAATCGAATATACAGGTGGAGTTAGAGTAAACGTCTGACTAATAGTGTCGGTACAGCCAGATAAGGTTATTCCTAGTGATACTGTTTTTGCGCCCAGGGTGCTATAAGTACTGCTTGCGATTTGTGTTGTAGCGGAAGAAGGAGATCCACCGGGGAAATCCCATAAATAAGTTAAGCCGGAACCGCCGCCAAAAGGAAAGATGTTTACATTAAAATCAGCCGACAATCCGTTTGAACTAACGTTAATACTTGCCTGCCCAATTCCGCAATGGTCGAAGAAAAGATTATGGCATTGCGAATCTGCGCAGCCGGTTGCGGCATCGGTAGTAACAAGACATAACTGGTAGTAATTGGATGTGGCATAAGTATGTGTTGTTGAAGTACCCGTGCTTCCTGAGCCATCGCCAAAATTCCATAAATAGGTATAGCC
>JAQBNQ010000104.1 GCA_028288545.1 Bacteroidota bacterium | reverse complement strand
GTCAGCACTATCATTTTACTTTCTTCAATGGTAAACTTTTGTGTTTTGGTTGTTTCGCTGTGATAATTGTTTTTGGGTTTGTAAACTATTTGGTATGGGCCCGGCTGCAGTTTCCGGTTATCCGTTTTTGTGGTAATATCAAATCGCTCCACCATCTGCAACATTCCATTTTTTTCCCTGTAAACGCTGGCCTCAAAACTTTCGGTAGTCATTAGCGAAAGCGTTCCATAACTGGCCAGGCGAATTTTGTTTTCGCTAAAGGCCAAAACGCTTGTGTCAATAATAGTTTCGGGGGTAGTAAGCATTTCAAGCCGGTAATCGCCGCTGAGATATTTGGTTTGTCCGTTTAAATCCTGGGCATTTAAAATCTGGCGAAGGTTCTTTTTTGGCCGTACCAAAACCTGGGCATCGTTTGCGCTCATAGAAGAACCGCATTCCACATTCAGATCCCCAGTGGGAACATCCACAGCAATGATATTATGCTTGCCTGCGGTAAGTTCAATATTGTCTTTGCGGATAGAAGGGAAAGTGTGCAACTCAAGATCGTAGATACCAACGGGGTCAAGGTACAAAGTGTCGGGGTTTCCCTTTTCATTCATAGCATGAACAAAATTGTATTCTATCTTACCCGAAAAGTGGTCGTAAAGCGTAAAGGGAATATTTGTGATGGTTGGATTTCCGTTTTGATCCAACAAATTGATTTGAACCGTAGTAGTGTTTAGTGTCTGCTTAATGATCACCCCCACTGCATTGTAAAATGAAGCATCGTCCTTAGTATTGAAAAAGGTACCAACGCAATTAAATTTTTCAATGCTTTTGGCATCTACATTCAACCCCACTATAAACGGCTTGAGACTTATTTTCTTTGCTGCCAGTTCTTTTGATGCCTTACAGGGGTCACCCGTGCATGTTTCTTCGCCATCAGTAATCAATATGATGGAATTGAGTGCATGGGGATCATCCGGAAAATCTTTAGCCCCGTTTTGGATAGAATATGCAATAGGCGACATACCTTGCGGGGAAATATGATTCAGATCGGCATAAATTTTTGCAGCATTATTTTTTGCAAAGGGTATAAGCAATTTTGAATCTTTACAGTTATGCTGGGTGTTTGGAAACTGATAGCCAAATACACGAACAGCAAACTCTACATTTGGGTTTTTCTTTTCTACCGAGTCAACCAATTTAAAAAGTATTTCGCGGGCCGATTCGAATTTAGATTTACTCTCCCATTTTTGCTTCATGCTGCCCGAACCATCCAGTACAAATAAGATGCGGCTGATGTTGGGTTTGTATATCTGAGATTGCTGTGCTAATAGTATTGAGTATTGAGAAAGGAGTATTGAAAGAAAGATTAATGCAGAATGTGGAACGCGGAATGCGGATTTGATGATCATTGGTAAACGGAAAGGTAGATTGTATTCTTCAATCTTAATAGAATAAATATACCGGGCGAATTTAATAATCGCCTAATGTCTCTTCCAACTGCGCCAATGCGACGACCGTTTGCTCATTGCTTGGCGCATTGCCATGCCAGCCATGGTGGCCTTCCATAAAGTCGACTCCTTTGCCCATAACCGTGTGCATTAAAATAAAAACAGGCTTGCCTTTTCCGGTTCTTGACTTTGCATCTTTCAGTGCTGCTAAAACGGCTTCCATGTTGTTGCCCTCTTTTAGCTCAACTACGTCCCATCCAAAATCTTCGATCTTGGCTTTAAGATTAAGGTGGCTCAATACATGATCTACATCGCCATCAATTTGCTTGTTGTTATAGTCGATGGTAGCAATCAGGTTATCTACTTTATTGTGTGCAGCAAACATCAATGCTTCCCATATCTGTCCTTCCTGAAATTCACCATCGCCATGCAGGGTATAAACCAGGCTGGTATCCTTATTCAGTTTTTTGCTCAGCGCAGTACCGATGCCCATGCTTAAACCCTGGCCCAATGAGCCGGAGGCAGCACGAATACCCGGCAGGTGCTCCTTGGTGGCAGGGTGTCCCTGTAAGCGGGTGCCCAGTTTGCGAAAGGTGCCCAGTTCCTTTTTATCGAAATACCCTGCGTGGGCCAACACGCTGTACCAAACCGGGCAAATATGCCCGTTGCTTAAAAAGAAAATATCCTCACCAAAACCGTCCATCGAAAAAACGGTGCGGTGTTTCATTTCCTCAAAGTACAAGGCCACCATATACTCTGTGCAACCCAGCGAACCCCCAGGGTGGCCACAGGTAGCGGCGTTTACCATGCGTATAATATCTCTTCTTACCTGCGAGCAGATTCGCTTTAATTCTTCAGTGGAGGCCATGCTGTAATTTTGTTCAAAAATAAACAGGATGAACAGGGATGGGGAAAAACATTTCAACGGGTGGGGATATTGGCAGACCGCATCAAAAGGGCACGGGTGAACCGTGCCCCTACATTATCTACCAGGAACCTTGTTGACATTTTTTACAAATTGTATATAGAATAAATACCTTTAGCACTAAACCCACATTATGGCAGAACGGACCTTTAAAGAAAAGCTTTGGCGCGGAGTTATCTTCCTACTACTTGTTTTTGTCGCACTATTCATCTTCAGATTCATTTATACATATACTGATCCCGGCAGCGATGCGGGTGATGATTATGTGGGTAGTTTCTCGGGCGAATTTCAATCATCGCGTAAAAACTATGCAAGCGATAGTTACAAGTATAGTAAGCAAACCGAGTCGAAGGCTGCGATGTCCACGGTAAGTGTGGAGCAGAAGTACGAAAAGGTAGCCACACTAAAATCGAAGACTGATAAGTTTGAAGAAGCTGAAAAGGCCATTCGTAAAACCGTTGAGAATTTTGAAGCGATCATTCAGTTTGAAAAAAATGCCGGCAATAAAGGAAACCGCATGGTGCATATGTCCATCGGCGTTCCACCGGCGGCCTTCGATTCGTTTGTAACTAAAGTAAAGACCATAGGAAAGATTCAATCCATCTCTATTGAAAAAACCGATAAAACCAGCGAATACAAAAACCTGAATGCAAAAAGGCTTTCGCTCGAAACAGTTCGCGCTTCTCTGTTGGAATTGAAAAAACAGAACGGAAAAATTGACGAATTCATCAGTCTGCAGGATAAGATATTGGAGGTGGAACAACAGTTACAGGATATTGGAGTTCAACTGGGCGATTTTAGTGCGGAGAATGAATTTTGCACCGTAAACTTTTCGTTGGTTGAGGGAAAGTTTGTTTCCGCCAGTGTAACGCACCGTGTTAAAGTATCGCTTGAATGGACCATCAATTTTTATTTAAAGCTGCTGGCCATTTTCACTTTCTGCTTTTTTGGTGTTTGGCTCTTCCTGGCTATTGTTTTAAAAATGCGGGATTTTATGGCGGGACAGAAGCCCAAGTAATTCCTCCTTGCAACTAATTGAATTGCGCTGACCTCTTTTGAACTATGCGGTTTGTGCTTGTTATCGGCTTTAATGCATTATTCTATCTTTTACCAGCCAAAGATGTAATGGATTCAGTTAAGGCTGTTGTAAAACGCACCGAACAATGCGACTGTGGCAAGCCCCCGTTTTATGTAAGCCCGGTATTTTCGCCAAACTGCGAAAGCAATTATTGCATTTGGTTTGATATAAATTTTGCTGTAGACACCGTTCAGTTAAGCTTTTACAATCGCTGGGGAACGAAGTGCAAGGAGTTTGACCTAAACTGCCCCGCAAACACTTTAGATGAAATAAATAATGGACTGGAACAGAAATTAAATGAATCACCCGCAATTGCAGGGGGCAGCTATGTATACATACTAACGCTGACACTGCCTACCGGTAAACAGGTTAAGTATTGCAATACACTTACAATTATCCGGTAGCCAATTATTGTCCGGTCCTTAGGTAACCCACTTCTGCCATTCTTTTACCCATTTCCTTATAAGGCTCCCTTCCTTTGGGCGACCACGTTGAAAGCCCATCAACGTAGCGGTTATACATGCAAAAGGCTGCGGCTATTAAAACGGTAATGTGTAGTTCGGCATCGGTGGCACCGGCGTTTTTGGCTTTTAATACATCTTCTTCCTTTACTGCCAGCCCGCTTTGTTGCACTTGTCCAGCTATAATAAGCAAGGCTTTCATCTTATCTGAAACAGGTGCGGTATTAATATCTGCCAAAACCGCATCTATCAGCTCATAATCATCTTTTAAATGAGCCGTTGCCGCCGCAGCATGTGATGAATGACAAAAGTTGCAATTGTTTTTATGCGACACATAAGCAGCTATCAATTCTCTTTCGCCGCTGGTAAGACTATGCGGTTTTCGCAACAGCGTTTCTGCCAGGTCGCAAAGCGGTTTTGCAGTTTCGGGAAAATCAAACAACAATCCGCTAATGCCAGGAAGTTCGTTTTTCAGGTGTATATGCGCCATAAAATTCGTTTACGTGAAAATAAAAAAATGAGCCTAAAATTGTTACACCTAATACGGGATACACAAATAGCAAGTGTGCTATGCCCGGCTGTAGGCCATGCAACCCAGGCCTTAACTGTTGCCGCTCTTTTGTCTCGTTGTTAGCAGCAAGAGGTACATTTGCCCCAATCTGCTAACTTTACACTCCATATGTCCGACCATAAAATTCGTATAGTAACCGCTGCCGCTTTATTTGATGGCCACGATGCCGCCATTAATATTATGCGCCGGATAATGCAAAGCAAAGGCGCCGAGGTGATTCACTTAGGCCATAATCGCTCGGCCCAGGAAATTGTTGAATGCGCCATACAAGAAGATGCACAAGGAATAGCAGTAACCAGCTACCAGGGTGGGCACATCGAGTTTTTCAAATACATGTACGACCTTTTAAAGGAACGCGGTTGCAGCCACATTAAGATATTTGGTGGCGGTGGCGGAACTATTCTGCCCATTGAAATTGACGAGTTACAGAAATACGGAATCACAAGAATTTACTCCCCCGACGACGGTCGCACCATGGGGCTGGAGGGAATGATCCAGGATGTAATAAACAACCTCTCCCAAACCCTCTCCAAAGGAGAGGGCTTAAAGGCATTAAACGGCGAGCTGAAAAACCTCAACCCCAAAGAATGGAAAACTATCGGCCGTGCCATTACAATGGCCGAAGATGGCCAGAAAGTCCCTCTCCCCCTTGGGGAGAGCCGGAGAGGGGTGGCTGCCGTATTAGGCATCACCGGCACCGGCGGCGCAGGTAAGTCATCTGTTACCGACGAGATAGTCCGCAGGTTCCTCAAAAATTTTAAAGACAAAACTATTGCCGTTATATCTGTTGACCCAAGCAAAAAGAAAACAGGTGGTGCCTTGCTGGGGGATAGAATAAGAATGAACTCTATTTCCAATCCCCGCGCTTACATGCGTTCCCTGGCTACCCGCGAAAGTGATAAAGCTTTGAGCGAACATGTACAGGAAGCGATTGATATTTGCAAAGCCGCACATTTCGACCTTATCATTTTAGAAAGTGCAGGTGTTGGACAGAGTGATGCATCCATTCTCGACTACGTTGATTTCTCTCTTTACGTAATGACACCCGAATACGGAGCGCCCTCGCAGTTGGAGAAGATAAACATGTTAGATTATGCCGACGTAATTGCCATCAACAAGTTTGATAAAGCCGGTGCGTTGGATGCCCTACAGGATGTAAGAAAACAATACAAGCGCAATCATCAAATGTTTACGGCAAAGGACGAAGACCTGCCAATTGTTGGCACCATCGCCTCGCAGTTTAATGATGCAGGGGTCAATCATTTGTTTGAAGTGCTTACTCAAAAACTAAAGGAAAAAACCGGTATTGATTTTCATGTAAAACATACATCGGCAAAAACCACTGCTACCAAGTCGCAGATCATTCCGCCATCACGGGTTAGGTATTTGGCCGAGATAGCGGAGAACAACGAAGCCTACGATACATGGGTAAACGACCAATGTGCCATTGCAAGTAAGCTATATAAACTGCAGGGCATTGTTGGCGAACTAAAAGATAACGGCGAGGTAAAAAACCTGATTGCCCATTACGAAAGTAAACTGGATGCTACTTGCAAAAAGCTGTTAGATAACTGGAACGCCCTAAAAGAAAGATACAGAGGCGAAACCTTTGCCTTCCAGGTGCGCGATAAAACCGTGCAGTTGCCTTTTACTTATAAAAGTCTGTCGGGCACTTCTATCCGAAAAGTGTATTTGCCAAAGTATAACGACTGGGGTGATATTTTAAAGTGGCAGTTGCAGGAAAATGTTCCCGGCGAGTTTCCGTACACTGCTGGTGTGTTTGCATTAAAGCGCGAAGGCGAAGACCCTACCCGTATGTTTGCCGGCGAAGGCGGACCCGAAAGAACCAACAAGCGTTTTCATTATGTGTCATTAGGTCAACCGGCAAAGCGTTTGTCCACTGCTTTTGATTCGGTTACCTTGTATGGCGAGGACCCTGATCATCGCCCCGATATTTATGGCAAGGTGGGCAACAGCGGGGTAAGTGTAGCTACGGTGGATGATGCTAAAAAGCTTTACAGCGGTTTCGATCTTTGCAATCCGCAGACCTCCGTTTCCATGACCATCAACGGACCAGCGCCTATCATCCTTGCATTTTTCATGAACGCCGCCATCGACCAGCAATGCGAAAAGTATATTAAAGAACATGGCCTCGAAAAGGAAATCGCAGATCGCAAATCGCAGAGCGGTATTCTTCCTCAATACGCCGGAGGTCTGCCTGAAGGCAACGATGGCCTTGGCCTAATGCTGCTTGGCTTAAGTGGCGACAAGGTATTACCTGCCGATGTTTACCAAAAGATAAAAGCCAACGCCCTTGCCAGCGTCCGCGGCACTGTACAGGCCGATATATTAAAGGAAGACCAGGCGCAGAACACCTGCATATTCAGCACTGAGTTTGCGTTAAAGATGATGGGCGATGTGCAGCAATACTTTATCGAAAACAAAGTGCGCAACTTTTATTCGGTTTCTATTTCCGGTTATCACATTGCCGAGGCCGGCGCTAACCCAATTACGCAATTGGCATTTACCCTGGCTAACGGTTTTACTTTTGTCGAGTACTACATCAGCCGCGGAATGAACATTGATGATTTTGCGCCTAACCTTTCGTTCTTCTTCAGCAATGGTATGGACCCCGAGTATTCTGTTATAGGCCGCGTGGCCCGCCGCATATGGGCCAAGGCCATGAAGAACAAATACAAAGGCAACGACCGTTCGCAAAAACTGAAGTACCATATACAAACCAGCGGACGCAGTTTACACGCACAGGAAATTGACTTTAACGATATACGCACTACACTACAGGCGCTTTACGCCATATACGATAACTGCAACTCGCTACACACAAACGCTTACGACGAAGCCATTACCACGCCAACCGAAGGCAGCGTTCGCCGGGCTATGGCTATACAGCTAATTATTAATCGCGAGTTAGGCACTGCCAAAAACGAAAACCCTAACCAGGGCTCTTTCCTTATTGAAGAGTTAACCGCCCTTGTTGAAGAAGCTGTGCTTACAGAGTTTAAACGCCTTACCGAACGCGGCGGAGTGCTGGGCGCCATGGAGCGTATGTATCAGCGCAACAAAATACAGGAAGAAAGCCTTTACTACGAACACCAGAAACACACCGGCGAATATCCGATTGTGGGAGTAAATACTTTCCTCAGCAAAAACGGCTCACCTACTATTATACCAACCGAGGTGATACGCAGCACCACCAACGAAAAGGAGTTTCAGATAAACACCCTCAACGATTTTAAAAAGCGCAACAGCCCCCAGCGCGAAGAAGCACTCAAAAAACTGCAACACGTAGCCACCACCAACGGCAACCTCTTTGCCGAACTAATGGAAACCGTTAAACACTGCACCCTCGGCGAAATCACCCACGCCCTTTACGAAGTAGGCGGGCAATACCGCAGGAACATGTAGTAACTGTTGCCTGTTGTCAGTTGCCTGTTGTCAGTAAGTGCATTTATCCCTCCCCTGTTTTAGGGGAGGTTAGGAGGGGTAAAAAACACTGCACCCTCGGCGAAATAACCCACGCCCTTTACGAAGTGGGCGGACAGTATCGCAGAAATATGTAGTTGCTGTTGTCCGTTATCAGTGTCCGTTGACTGTTGTCAGTAAATGCATTTATCCCTCCCCTGTTTTAGGGGAGGTTAGGAGGGGTAAAAAACACTGCACCCTCGGCGAAATCACCCACGCCCTGTACGAAGTAGGCGGACAGTACCGCAGAAACATGTAAGAATAGTTGCCTGTCAGTTGCCTGTTGTTAGAAAAACCATGTCACGGTGAGCGTAGCCGAACCGCGAACCCCCATGTCATCCTGAGCGTAGCCGAAGGCGGTTAGGAGCGGTCAGACAGCACTAAAGTGGGTTGACACTTTTTTATCAAAAATGGGTTGACGCTCGAATTAAATGCCTCACAATCAATTATTTAAAAAAATACCTGAGTTGACACGTGTCAACCCAAAAATTGACAATTTTGGGCATTACATTAATTTTTGTTGTAATCTTTTAAATGAAGCAATACCCCAAGTACTAAATGAAATTATTGAGTTAGCAGCTACTGCAAAGCAACAGGGTAAGGGGCTTTTGATGTGGGTGAGCTTGTAGAATTAACCATAGCTGCAGACCTTACCATCCGTTACCTCCCTTTATAACGCTCTCCAAAAGTTCCGTGACACTCCTTGGCTCAGTAGCAGCCTCTGTCGTTAGTTCCACATCCATATATTCGTGGTAAGGACGGTCAATCTCATCATCGTACTTTTCAAAGTGCAGGTCTTTAAGGCCCCAACGGCTAACATAAAAATACTCGCCATCAAGCAGGTATTTGCGGAGGGTCGCATTAATGTGTTCTAAACTGAACTTATCGGGGTTAGTAAAAATAGCTTCGCCGTGGTTTTTGTAATTAGCGTAGTCGCGGTAACGGTAATTGAGTTTGATATTGGACATGGTGCAAAATTAGATAGCAGAGTACCTTGCCACAACCGCTTTTAAGTCACATTATAAGTTTGTATTGAAATGATTTCAATTGAACTATCACTTGATTTTTTTAGTTTCGTTGGAAACCAATTTAACTAATGGCGAACTGGACCCGAAAAGAAGATGAGTTGATAATCGCAGATTATGTCCAAATGTTAAGTGCTGAACTTAAAGGCTCGCCTTATAATAAGACTAAGCACAGAGATAGTCTGCTAACGCATCTAAAGGGTAGGACTCCAGGGGCGATAGAATACAAGCATAGAAATATAAGTGCCGTTTTAATTAAATACGGAAAACCTTACCTTCAAGGGTACAAACCGCTACCCAATTACCAATTGCTGCTAGAAGAAGAGGTTTTGGAAATTTTAAATAAACAAAAGGGGATCGAAAAGGCTTTTGAACATTTTGCGTTAAACGAAGCAATCGGAAAACCGGGCTCAATAGATTTTGCAAAATGGGAAGTGACCCCTCCTGCACCCTATCATGAAAAGAAAACATCTGTACGAACTTTTAGTCCAGTCAAAAGAAATTATTTAGAGATTGAGCAAAAGAATCGCTCAATTGGAAAGATAGGAGAACAACTAGTTTACGATTACGAAATATGGCGTTTACGTAAGGCTGAGTTGCCGAGATTAGCGAACACAGTAAAATGGGTTTCAAAAGAGCAGGGTGATGGTGCGGGGTTTGATATTCTTTCGAAGAATGAAAACGGAAAAGACATTTTCATTGAAGTTAAATCCACATCATTGGGGAAAGAATCACCTTTCTTTTTTTCAGAAACTGAAAATGAATTTTCCGAAATAAATTCCAAATCCTTTTTTCTTTATAGAGTATTTGACGTAAGGGACGAGCCAAAAATATTTATCAAAAATGGAAAGTTACATGACATCTGCTCGTTTGTAAGAGCCACAAACTTCAGAGGATTTGTCTAAAACTTGATGTCAGGTTAAAATATTTTATTGAATGGAGGAGTTTCGTCGGTTTCTTCAACAAAAATAAATTTACAAGTCGGAGATAAACACTGAACTATCGCTGGCTGATTATTCACATGTTGTAGGTCTAGTAACCAGTCAATTCTGCTACCGCATTTGGGACAAGTAGTAGGCTGATCACCGCGAATATAAATTGCATTCCAAATTGAGGCATCAATTTCCATAATCATTATTTTTTCGAGTACTAGCAACACAAAAGTATGCTAGTTGCCTTAAACACAATTTGCTTTTAAGTCACGTGTGCGTATGTATTTTGAGGAGGCTAAGGCTGTGCTAAAGAGATCTTTAGCTTGTTAAGGGTAGTTTCGGCCTTTTTAGGTTTCAATTGGCATTCCCAAAGCGTAATTATTTTCCAACCCTGCTTTTTTAAGGACAGCTTTCTTTATTGCGTCATTATCAATGTTGCCATTAATTTTATTCAGCCACCAGTCCGTTCTGGTTTTAGGTACTACAAAGTATTTGCAGTTTTTATGTCCGTGCCAAAAACAGCCATGCACAAAAATTACAGTTTTGTATTTGGGCAAAACTATATCCAGCTTACCCGGCAGTTTCTTATCATGCAACTTATACCTAAACCCGTTTGCATGTAAAAACCTCCTCACCAGCATCTCCGGCTTAGTATCCTTGCCCTTAATGCGGCTCATGTTAAAGCTACGTATTGCCCTGCTGTGCACATCTGCCATACCACAAAATAAAAACTTCCCCCCAACTCCCGTGGTCCGACGACTACGCTGCAGGAGCGCAGGCAGTCGTCTGACCACTATTTGGCGGGCAGGC
>JAQBNQ010000131.1 GCA_028288545.1 Bacteroidota bacterium | reverse complement strand
TGGATATACATCTGCTTTTCCCTCTGCAACCAGGCAAAACTTTAACGAACTACCTGAAGAGATAAAATCAACTTCTTTTCCCTGTTTCTTCAAGTCCTCTACAAAACTGAGGGTTTCATCCGTAAGGTGCGATCTGCTTGCTACTATGATCACTTTATCCTTTTCGGTATAGTGCGTTTCGTTTTGTATGGTAAGCGGTTCCATACTCCCGGTTTCATATTTAAAAGAGCCTTCGCCCTTAATACCCACATAAGTAGTACCCGTTGCCGGAACGTGAACCACGCCAATTACCGGAACCCCATCTTCTATCAACGCTATATTCACCGTAAATTCTCCATTCTTTTTAATGAACTCTTTGGTTCCATCCAGTGGATCGATCAACCAACAGCGGGTCCAGTTCTTACGCTCCCAATAAGGCAGCAATTTTGTTTCTTCAGATATGTATTGTATCTCCGGGTACAATTCAGTAAGGCCTTCAATGATAACGCCGTTCGATCTTTTATCGGCCTCAGTCAGTGGAGAATTATCCCCTTTAACTTCTACGCTAAAATCCTCTGCATAAACCTTCATTATTTCATCCCCTGCTTTTCGGGCGAGTTCAATCAGTTTGTCAATATCAATTTCCTTGTAGTCCATTTATTCAAATTTATGCATTACAACAATTTCACACAATCCCTAAGGCTATCGCGCCAATGAGCAATTTCCAGGCCAAAAGCTTCTTTAATTTTCCGCTTATTCAAAACGCTGTATTTCGGCCGCACTGCCGGCGTTGGGTATTCGGTGGTTTCAATAGGAGTTATCTTCGTTTTTAATCCAGCAATGTCCCTTATAGCCAGCGCGAAATCATACCAACTGGCAACACCCTCATTGCTATAATTATAAATGCCGGGTTTCCACTCCTGCAAACTAACAATTTTAAGTATTGCAGCAGCAAGGTCGCGGGCATAGGTAGGTGTTCCTACCTGGTCGTAAATTACATTCAGGCTTTCTCTTTCCCTGCACAAGCGCAAAATCGTCTTCACAAAGTTATTTCCGAATGATGAATAGACCCATGAGGTTCTTATTACCAACGCTTCTGTATTTGCTGTAAACACCTGCTTCTCTCCTTCAAGTTTACTGGCTCCGTAAACGCTGATGGGATTAGGTGCATCATTTTCCAATATCGGCCTGCTTATGGTACCGTCAAAAATAAAGTCCGTACTTAGGTGAACAAACCGCGCATTTATCTGCTTACTTGCTTTTGCAAGATTTGCTGCCCCGGTTCCATTTACAGTAAAGGCCGCTTCCTTTTCCGACTCTGCCTTATCAACTGCTGTATAAGCGGCGCAATTAATTACTACCGTAAATTTTCCTTCCAAAACAAAATCTATCACCGCTTTCTGATCAGTAATATCCAGGTCGTCCTTATCTACAAAAACGAATGAATGGTCTTCTATCATAGATGAAAGAAAATTCAATTCACTCCCCAATTGGCCGTGTGAGCCTGTCACTAACGTTTTGCTCATTGCTAAAACACAAAATTATTAACGCAATCCTTAAATAACGGAAGCAATTTATCCTTATCCGATACAATCGCATTGCTCAATTCAATTCCCCAATCAATATCCAGTGCAGGATCGTTAAAGCTAATTCCACCCTCGCTTTCCTTGCTGTAATAATTATCGCACTTATACTGAAAGATGCAGGTTTCGCTCAATACCGAAAAGCCATGTGCAAATCCTCGTGGTATAAACAACTGCTTTTTATTTTCAGCAGTAAGCAAAAGATTAAAATGCTTTCCAAACGTGGGCGATCCTTTTCTTATATCCACTACAACATCCAGCACCTCTCCTTCCACAACCCTAACCAACTTGGCCTGGGCCATAGGATTTAACTGATAATGTAAGCCCCGCAAAACTCCTCTCTGCGACTTTGATTCATTGTCCTGCACAAAATCCACATTGATTCCCGCATCGTGAAACGCTTTTACATTAAAACTCTCAAAAAAATATCCCCGGCTATCAGCAAATACTTTGGGTTCAAAAATTTTCAGTCCTTTAAAACCGGTCTCTATAAAAGGCATTTATAATAAAGTTTTATTAAGCAATTTATCGTACGTAATTATCTTTTCCAGGTACTTTAACCCTACACACTCCTTCAAAAATTCAAGATGTTTTGTACCATGCAAATCTGTTCCAATAAAATCAACCATGTTTTCATTTATCATCTTCTCAGCCGAGTACCTGGCTCCCTTGCCATAAGTACCCGAAAGCGACGCAATGTTAACCTGAAAAAGTATATTTCTATCCTTCAAAGAATTGTAGCTGCTAAAGTCGTTTTCATAAAAATAACCATATCGCTCAGGATGGGCCAGAATAACGTTATAACCTGCTGTCTGCAGCTTGTACATAATGTCGCCCATAATGGCGGGCTTAGCCAAAAAAGGCATTTCAACCATTATATAGTTCTTACCAATAGGTATCAGGTCGTTCTTTTCAATTTTGGCGTACATACCTTCGTCGATATTATACTCGCCAGTGGCATCAAATTGGATGTCTATACCATTTTGCTTTATCGCCTCCCGCACTTTATCTCTTCCGCTTAAAATAGTTTCGGTTGAATTGACATAACCATCGGCCATTACGTGCGGAGAAGTAATCAACTTTTTAAATCCAAGGTCATACAGACTCTTGATCAAAAAAACAGAATCTTCCATCGTTTTGGATCCATCATCTATGCCCGGAATCAGGTGGGAATGTATATCAACAGCCATTAAGCTATAGTCGTGGATCACCGATGGAACATGTTCCTCTTTACTTCCCCCAAATAAACTGCGCAACTTATCGAACAACTGGATAATTTTTCGGGGCTAAGATATGGATTTGAGGGAAGTAGTTAGTAGTAAGTATTAACCAATACTTGTTTCATTTAAAAAGGCTACTTAATACTCTCTTAAAGTATTCCACAGTAATAGCGAGCCCTTTATTAAAATCGAAGGCCGGATTATACCCAAGAAGCGTTTTGGCCTTAGAAATATCCGCTAATGAGTTCCTTACATCGCCCTTACGGGTTTCGCGATAGGTAGCGGCGTGGTCGCTGGACAGGAGTTTTTGAATATTGCCGTAAAGCGTATTAACCGAAAAATTTGCTCCCACAGCAATATTATAGATGTTGCCAGAAGCTTCGGTATTAGCAGTAAGCATGGCTCTAACATTGGCTTGCACTGCATTTTCAACAAAAGTAAAATCACGGGTTTGCTCTCCATCTCCATCAATAAATACCTGTTGGCGGTTCATTATTTTGCTAACAAACAAGGGTATAACTGCGGCATATTCTCCCTGTGGACTTTGGCGTGGGCCAAAAATATTGAAGTAACGCAAACCAATAACCTGTATACCATACACGTTTTGAAATACCTTGCCGTACAGCTCATTGGTATATTTACTCACCGCATAAGGCGAAAGTTGATTGCCTATCCTCTCCTCAACTTTAGGCAGGCTTTTCTCATCGCCATATACAGAAGACGAAGAAGCGTAAACAAACTTTTTAATGTGATGATCTTTAGCCGCAGTAAGCATGTTTACAAAGCCAGATACATTTACCGCGTTCGTGTTCTGCGGCTCTTTAATAGACCGGGGAACTGACCCCAAAGCTGCCTGGTGCGATATATAGTCAATTCCTTCACAAGCCTTTTGGCAAGTGCCAAGGTTGCAGATATCTCCTTCTACAAATTCGAAAGCCGGGTTGCTTTTAAACTCCTGGAGGTTTAATATATTACCTGTTGCCAGGTTATCTAAAACCCTTACCTTCTTCGCCCCATATTTCAATAGATATTCAACAATATTCGAACCAATAAAACCTGCCCCGCCGGTAACAAGAAATGAAATCCCTGAAATATCTTTATCGTGGTATTTTGTTTCGTACATTCTTTCTTTAAGTTTCAGATTTCAGTTTGCAGGTTTCAAATCAGGCATATTGCTGTTGGTAGTATTTCTGGTACTCACCGGATGTAACGCTTTTTAGCCATTGCTCACTTTCAAGGTACCATTCAACGGTTTTTTCGAGTCCTTCTTCAAAAGTTACTGAAGGTTTCCAGCCAAGTTCCTTATTCAGTTTACCCGCATCAATAGCATAACGCCTATCGTGGCCCGGACGGTCTTTTACGTAGGTGATCAACTTTTCCGATTCACCCTCTGCACGGCCTAGCTTTTTATCCATAATGCGGCACATCAGCTTTATCAACTCAATGTTTTGCCACTCGTTAAAACCGCCAATGTTATACGTTTCTCCCAATTTTCCTTTATGCATTATTACGTCAATAGCCCGGGCATGGTCAACAACCCAAAGCCAATCGCGGGTGTATTTGCCATCGCCGTATACAGGTAGTGGTTTACTGTTTTTAATGTTATTAATAAACAGCGGAATCAGTTTTTCAGGAAATTGGTTAGCGCCATAATTGTTGCTGCAGTTTGAAATAACCACCGGAAGGTTATAAGTATTAAAATAAGCCCGTACAAAGTGATCTGAGCTTGCCTTTGATGCTGAATACGGCGATTGAGGATCATAAGGTGTGGTTTCTAAAAAGTATCCTGTATCGCCTAAAGAACCATACACTTCATCTGTAGATACGTGGTAAAATATACGGTCCTCACGCACCGCTTTATCTTTGGTACAACCCCAAATTCTCTTAGCTGCGTTCAAAAGGTTTACAGTGCCAATAACATTGGTAGTAACAAACTCTAATGGATTGGTTATCGAGCGATCAACATGGCTCTCAGCGGCTAAATGTATAACTGCCAGAAACTGATGTTCATCAAACAGCTTATTAATAAAATCCTGGTCAACAATATCTCCCTTTACAAATTTATAGTTGGGTTTTGTTTCTACATCTTTCAGGTTCTCCAGGTTTCCGGCGTAAGTCAACTTATCCAAATTATAAACTTCATAATCCGGATAGTTATTCAAAAACAAACGCACCACATGCGACCCAATAAATCCTGCACCTCCAGTAATTAATACCTTTTTCATTTTTATCCGTTTATCACCTTTCGCTTACAGCGACCAATAATTGAAGTCCTTTATTTTATGTCTTAAATCTCCCTTCACATCCACTACAATTCCATCCTTTTTCAAAATACCCTTAAAAAACTCATCGTTTAGCGTGGAAAATTGCTCATGGTTAACAGCAACCACAACCGCATCATAATCCGTTCCAAAATCCTTTCTTAAAGTAATACCGTATTCATGCATAAACTCTTCTGCATCAGCTAATGGGTCAGTAACTTCAGTATGTACCGAGTATCGCTTCAACTCAGCAATTACATCAACAACTTTCGAGTTACGGATATCGCTTACGTTTTCTTTAAACGTGGCACCCATTACTAAAACCCTGGTATGGGCAACCTGCTTATCCTGTTTAATTAGTTGCTGTACAAGTTTACGGGCAACATGGGCTCCCATGTCGTCATTTATTCTTCTGCCCGCTAGTATCACATCAGGATTATAACCTAAGGCCAGCGATTTATAAGTTAAGTAGTAAGGGTCAACACCAATACAATGTCCACCTACAAGGCCTGGGTAAAACTTAAGGAAATTCCACTTTGTACCCGCTGCTTCTAGCACTTCGTAAGTATTAATACCCATCAGGTCAAATATCCTCGAAAGTTCATTCATCAAAGCGATATTCAAATCGCGTTGGGTGTTTTCAATGATCTTGGCAGCCTCTG
>JAQBNQ010000091.1 GCA_028288545.1 Bacteroidota bacterium | reverse complement strand
ACTGTAGAAGTTCAGGAAGTGCTGGTGGCTACCACACGTAACTACCAAAAGCCCGAATACCTGCCGACACAAGTAGATGTGATTGCTGAAGAGGATGTGGAAGAATTATCGCACGATAAGCCCTCTGATGTATCGCACATACTAAAAGAACAACCCGGCGTACAAGTTCAGCGAACCTCCGGCACCGGCGGAACAATGGCGATAAGACTACAAGGACTAAGCAGCGATTATGTACAGGTATTGAAAGATGGCTTTCCGGTATCCGGCGGCTTTAGTAATGTAATTGGCCTTACACAAATACCCCCACTTGATATTAAGCAGGTGGAAATCATTAAAGGGCCTTCTTCCACTTTATATGGTGGCGATGCGATTTCGGGCGTCATTAACCTGGTTTCTAAAACACCGAGCG
Source organism: Bacteroidota bacterium (assembly GCA_028288545.1). GTDB lineage: Bacteria > Bacteroidota > Bacteroidia > Chitinophagales > LD1 > Bog-950. Next base: position 3,521 of record JAQBNQ010000091.1, on the reverse strand, counting down.
AAAAACCGGTTTATGATATTTTGTTTAACGGCGAAAGTTCCAAAGCATTTGATTGGGGTGCTTATGCCAGTCAAAAATTTAAGTGGTTTGGATTTTCTTTAACCGGGGCTTATCGTAACCAGCAGGAAAAAGACTGGAGTGGTTTTGGATTTCCGGAAACGCCAAGATTGGAGCGGTACTCCGTATCGCCTCAATTATTCTTTGACCTATCCAAACACGCCAGTTTAAATATTGGTGGCGGTTACACCCACGAAAACCGCACCGGTGGCAGCAGCCAGTATTTTGCGGGTACTGCAGACAGCACTAACAACTATTATGAAAGAAATATTTCGGACCACGCTTCCTCTAACTTCAAATTCACTTATGATTTTGGAGATAGAGGGTTGCTGACCATTAAAGACGCCTTCAATTATTTTAAAAGGGAGTTGAGCCTGCCTTACTACTTATTTGGCGGAACGCAACTTGCTTCATCGAGCGAAATCAATTACCACTTTGCGAGGAAGAAGCACGACGTGGTGGTAGGATTGGATTTTAGAACTGATAAATTTACCGAGGACAATGATTCTTCAATAGAGCACCGGAATTACAGCTTCCTCACCTTCGGAGGCTTTGCCCAATACATGTATCACTTTAGTGCAAAAACAACTTTAGAGGCGGGAATAAGGGTTAACTACAATAACGTTTACAAAGCTTATCCGCTGCCTCATTTAGCCATACTGCATAAGGTGAACGAATTACTTAGCGCACGTTTTAATTTTGGTATGGGTTACAAGCTGCCCACTATTTTTCATGATGAATCGGAAGAAGCGCGGTTTATTAATGTGCTTGGCATTGAGCCGCGCGTTAAACCTGAATTATCTATAGGCGGCACCATAGGATTAAAAATAAAACTTCCCAGCTTTAACGGGGTGTACATTAGCCTTAACCAGTTGTACTTTTTCACCAATATCATTCATCCAATTGTTATTGACACCGCAAGCATACCACATTGCGCCACCGGCGATTGTATTGAAACCATTTATCACAATGGCAACGGCCACAGCCAAAGCGCTGGCGTAGAAACCGCCTTAAACCTGCACTACCGCGGACTTGATGCCAGTGTAATTTACACTTACACCGACAGCCACAATGTGTTGGATGATATACACAGCGTTAATACGCTTACCTCCAAACACATTATCTCCATGTTGGGCGGTTACACCGTTAAAAATTTCAGCATTGGTATTGACTGCTATTATTACAGCCCGGTAAAATTATCTGACGGCGCTGTAGGAAAAGGCATTTGGGAAGTAGGTATAAACACCCAATACGCCTTTAAATTTCTGATTCTTTTTGCCAACCTTGAAAATATTGCCGACATCCGTCAAACTTCATTTGGCCCCATTGTATTTGCCAATCCAACATTCGCCCATCCGCGCTTTGCAGAGATATACGGGCCTTTGGAGGGTAGGCTTTTTAATGCCGGGTTTAAATTGCGGTTGGGGGCGTTTTCGAAGAAGAGGAAGGGTGAGGGTGGGGTGGAGAAGGTTGGCATGAAGGATGTTGACTAGTGCCAAGAGTCGCAGTTCAGTTAGAAGAGACTTCTATTTTCGAAACTGAATTGACACCGCAATAATTTACATGTGTATTATCCTTGTTTCGTGCGGAAGAGAAGGTCTGTAGTTTCTGCCTCCCGGATTAAAGAAATGCTTTAACCTGGTACCGAAGTTTTTTATTTCCCATTTTTCTTCGTCCTTGCTGGGTTTGTCCCATTCGCATTTAAATATATGCTGCTGGTATGTAGGTGTATCCTTAAATTGTGGACGCCAATCCTGCTCAACCATAAATAGATTTAAGCTTGTGGCCCCATTCTTAAATTCCAAGGCACCGAAATTAAGGTTGGGCTTTGTAAAATGATTCAAAACTTTGATCATATACTTTTGCCCATCAACAACCACAGGTACAAAATCTTCATTCCACCGTGGCCTTTGGCTCTTTTCCAAAAAATAGTCTGAGAAGCCTGCGGCATGATTCTTTACGATGGTTTCGTGCGTAAGGCCCGAGGCTATCAGTTCATATGCCAATACTTTCCTGTCCTGCCAATTGTATTTTGGCTTTCCGTTATAAGGAACATACCATAGTTCAATGATACAACCCTGATGAATATCGCCGCTTACAATATAGGTTTTCACATTTTTCTTTATTCTCATCTCCAAAATCACCTTTAAAATCTGATTACGCTGGCCAATATTATAAGCTGAAGACCAACTATCATCAAGGTCATCCACTAATTCGGGCATTAACTTTTTACCCTCCTTTTCAAAAAAACCAGCCTCAGAGGCACTAATGGGTATAGTTGAAACAATTATAATCTCCTCGTTTTGCTGAATGCTTTTGCACCACTCCAAAAAGCGGTTCATTTGGGCCGGGGTTATTACCTGGCTATCACATTTGTTGCGATTGCTTCTCAAATCGAAAATGAAACACTTTTTGCCCCCAACTGTTACTTCCTGATGAAACTCTTCATTGTTATTCTCCAATTCAGTGAGCTTGTTAAGCGGAACAGGACTTAAAGCCAACTGGTGCTGAATAAACGCTTTTCTGGCCAAGCGGTAGTAATCGGCATATTTTGGGGCCAATACCCCAGAGTTATTTTTATCATACTCATCCCCTTCTGATCCCCATCCATCCCGTATCTCATGATCATCCCACATGGCGATAGTGGGAAACTTTGAAAATACATCGTTGAAAGATTTAAACTGGTTGGAATACAAGTAAAGATTATTCATGTGCTCTCTGAAATTAGGGACCGTTAACCGTGCCCTTGGCTGTGGTTCAACCATCCAGGCCGAAAGAAGATTTTCAGAACTATTTGCGCAGTCCGGGCTCAGTTTGTACCCGGCTTCAGCATAAACCTGATCACCATCACCAATTATAAGCTTCGCAGGTAAAAGCAAAGGCTCTTTGTAAACGCGAAGTTCGGAATTCAACTTTGTTGGTTCTGCCGCATCAAATAAGTACTTCCGCTTTTTGCCGTTATCATCGCGATGATAACGGTAATAAGGAATTTGCTCGTTATTTAATATCCTTTTGAAGTACTCCCTACTCTTTACATTGTACTGATCGCTTGTAATTGATGGACCTCCATTGAGCATAGCGAATGGATCCGTGCATCCATAAAAAACGATAGAGAAATTATCTAAATTTTTGCTCACCGCTGCAGAACTTGTGAGCCACGCAGAATCCATATAGACCTGGCCCGAGGGATTGGAAGTTTTAGAAAAATAGACATAGACTTTTCCGGGAGGTATATCAAAGGAACCAGTATAAAAAGGTTCTTTAAGAGTTACGGAACTCGTTGTCGTGGAAGCCACGATGTTTGCGTAATTGAAATCGGGAGACCCCTTAATTACAAGCCTACCCATATCCGCTTTATCGGACAATCCAGACCTTACATAATATCCACGGGGAGCATAATCTGCAATTTGATCTTTGGGAAACCGGGTATGAAAATCAGGGTCTGGTAAAACACATTCCTTTTG